>JBIIEQ010000077.1:0-13431 GCA_044237765.1 Methylococcaceae bacterium
CAAGGCGCCTTGAGACCCAGGGCTGACGTGAACAACAGATTGGAATCCATCCGGGATGACCTCAACAGCAATGATGAAAGTGCATCAGGCTAAGCTAATTTCCACTGGAAACGGAAGAGCGCCGGTTTTGTTCGGTGAGAGCGAGATGACCAGCGATGATCAGCGAGGAAGTGAGCATCATGACGCATGACAAGAAGCTGGTGGTGGCGATCTCGTCCCGGGCATTGTTCGATCTGGACGAGTCGCACCGGATTTTCGAGGAAAGCGGCAAGGAAGCCTTCTGCAGCTATCAGATCGAGCACGAGGAAGAGATTCTCCAGCCCGGCGTGGCCTATTCGCTGGTCAGCAAGTTGCTGTCCATCAACGAGGTGCTCGGTCAGCCTACGGTCGAGGTGATTCTGCTCTCGCGCAACAGCGCGGATACCGGGCTTCGGGTCTTCAACTCCATCCAGCATCACGGCCTGGCCATTTCGCGAGCGGCCTTCACCAGTGGGCAATCGCCCTTCAGTTACATCTCCGCCTTCGGCGCCGATCTTTTCCTGTCCACAAATGCCGAGGATGTGAAAAAGGCCCTGTCGGCCGGTCACGCGGCCGCCACCATTCTGGCATCCAGCAAGCCGGCGGCGGATTCCGGCCAGCTACGGATTGCCTTCGATGGTGATGCGGTGCTTTTTTCCGACGAATCAGAGCGGATTTACCGCGAGAAAGGGCTGGAAGCTTTCGCCGAATACGAAAAAATAGAGGCGCGGAATCCGCTTTCCGGCGGGCCTTTCAAAGCCTTCCTGGCAACGCTGCATCACATTCAGACACTGTTAGGCGCCGACGAATCGCCCATTCGCACCGCACTGGTTACTGCCCGTGCCGCACCGGCGCACGAGCGGGTGGTCAGGACCTTGCGGGCCTGGAACATTCGCATCGACGAGGCGCTGTTTTTGGGGGGCAAGGAGAAGGGGCCGTTCCTGCGTGCCTTTGGGGCGGATATTTTCTTCGACGACCAGCAAGGCCATTGCGACTCCGCCAGTCAGCATGTGGCCACAGGTCATGTGCCCCACGGCGTGGCTAATCCCGAAAAAAATTGATTCTGTGTTAATTTCACTATGTCTATATTCCACCGACAAGATTTGTAATGAGTCATCTATATCTGCGGGGCTTGAGCATTTATGGATCCGGCCTCTTGTTTTTCTGGATCTAGATAGCAAGTGCATCAGGGTGGGATGAATCGGGCTTGTGCAGTTCCCGGGGGCTTGCCAAGTTGATTCCCGAATTTGGAGTCGATCTAAAGGATCCACTGATTGTGCCAGATCCCCCTGCTGTACACCCAAGGGTAATGCACATAGTCATTAAGGGAGCTGAGCGTTAAAAACTAGGTCAGGACTCGGGATTATGCCCATGACTTGTCCGCCTGCGGATATGCTTGATCATTTCGGCAACAACGGAGACGGCTATTTCCCGTGGGGTTTGTGATTCGATCATGATTCCCGCAGGTGCCCTGATTCGGACAAGTTGCTCCTCGGTTATTCCCTCCGATCGCAGGCGATTCAATATCAGTCCTGCTCGCTTGCGACTGGCGACCAAGCCAATGTAGTCAACTTCGGATGGCATCAGCTGATGAAGGGCCAAGTGGTCGCCCTTGTGATGAGTGGCAATCACAACCAGATCTGTGGGGCCTGGAAGGAGTTGTTGATACCGGTCATCATCATTAATGATCCGAGCGGCTCTCGGATAGTTTGTCGTGTGGGCGTTTCTATCAACAACAATGACGTCGAACTCCAAATCCGATGCAAGGTGGCATAAGTATTCGACCAAGGCTCCTGAGCCCAGTATCCAAACCACTGGGTTCGGGTGACATGGCTCTACAAACACCCGCATATGGCCTCCGCAAGGCATCCCCGCCCCAAAAACTTCATCAGTAAGGTCAACTTCAATAATCCTTGAGCGGCGCTCGGCCAAGCTTTCCATTGCCGCATGCACAACCATGGATTGGGCACAGCCACCGCCCACCCAGCCCAGCAGAAGTTTCCCATTCGCGTCAAATACTGCACGGGATCCAAGTGGCGCTGAGGAAGAACCCATCACTTCGATAACGGTAGCCAGGCAATAACTTGTCCTTTGTTCTGAAAGCTTCCCCAGCAAAGACAAAAATTCCCTATTCATAAGGTCATCAAGGTCGTGTTGCAGTCGGGCACCGAACCAAATCTGCCGGGGTATCGATGTCATAGAGGATGCCGGCATCATCAACGGGAACGATAGTGGATGAGTCGGTCTGGTCCGCAATGATTGATCGAGCGCCCTGATCACCATGCAGTCGTGCAAGTGCCTCGTAATGTTTATTATGGAATCCCACCGGGTGACCCCTTTGACCCCGATAAGAAGGCATCACCAACGACGCGCCAGATCGAAGAGTTTCACCTAGCACTCGAATGGTGCTCACCTTGATCAAAGGCATATCTGCCAGGGCAATCAGCCAGCCCATGGATTCGGGGGATGATTTGACCCCAAAGGCAAGGGTCGCTCCCATACCCAGTGGGGCCTCATCAAATAGGGTTACCTCAGCGCCTGCCTTTTTCAGAATATTGGCCAAGACATCCTGATCGGGGCGGACGACGGCGATTACGCGATCAGTTGCTTCTCGGAGGTGACGGCATGACTCCTCGGCCATGCCGTTACCCCCCGAAATCGGCTCGAGGAGTTTTTGAGCCCCATAGCGACGGCTGAATCCCGCAGCCAAGAGAAGACCGACAATTTCGTTCATTGGCGACGCGCGTGAATCGGTATGATCAGAAGAGTGCAACGATCTGAAAAATCATCGATGTCATTGAAGGGCATGAGGCTTGACAGCCGGAGGGTGGCGTCTTGTCATGCGCGCCGGGATTGGGCACGTAGGTAAAGGTCGGCTGGAAATAGATATCACCGATGAGATGGGCCTGATAGTAAAACTGCGTCAGGATTTCGGTGCTGTTGCTCCGCTCCAGCGGCGGCTCATTCAACCATGAAACCCCGATACCCATACCTGCGGAATCGCGAGGTCTAAATGGGACGATGCCAATTCCGGTTACACCCCCTCCTACAAACTGATTCGCAATCATTGTCCGAGAATTATTGATGCCATATTGGAGGTAACCAAGGACAACGCCCGTCCCAGCTTCATGGGTAAAGTCCAACAACCGATTGGTTGCGGTGCTGTATATGCCCTGGGCACCATTCTGTGTTAGCCGAGATCCGGTGGTGGCATTCGGCAAAACCGAGGTCATGTCGCCGCCTTGTCCCCAGCCACCGACAGCAAACTTTCCAGGCCGGTCTCCTCCCCACGAGAAACCCGCTTCTCCTATGGTGAAATAACTGTCGAAGATCGGGCCTGCGTGAATGCCGGTCTGACGATTGAGACCGAGGCTGCCATCATAGGCGCCATAGGTAAGATAGGTGTTTTCCGTTGGTGTTGCCGACAGGGTCAAGCCCCAAGCCGAATTGTAGTATCCCGGCATCACACCTAGGATGGATGGGTTTACGAAAATGGGTGTAAAGAGCAGACCAGATACTGCTGCGACATAGGGTTTCTCATCAGGTATCGGAAGCCGGCGACTAACATTGTTGAAGTCAAAGGTCGGTACGCTTTTTCCAGCCCTGATGGTGAGTTTGTTGTCTAGAAGTACCTGTCGCCACCAGAGCTCATAAAGTTCACTTCGGTTCAGCGGTGCCTGCTCGGTAAGCCCGTTGTAGCCTGTCATCACACCGGCTCGTCCATTACTGTCTTGGCCGTCAAATTGGAGGAAAGTTGCCGCAAACGAACCGCCTTCTATCCCGGCAATCTTATTCATGTCGAGAAGAACATCAATGATCCCCAGGCTGTTGAATGAGGCACTGCCCGGCATTCTTCCTGACATCTGAATATCAGCATTCCCGACCCACAACCCCCCAAGCCTGACGCCGGAGGATTCGCTCAAGCCCAGTTGCCGACCCAACCAGCCAGTTCCAAAGATCACGTTGTCGGCGCCAGGGTTTCCCGGAACACTGATCTGTTCCCGTTCGATCAGGTATTCAGTGTGGGCCGTTGGATTATTTTTTTGTGTTATCTGATCTCCCCCCTGATTTGGCTCTTTTGTGTGGGTCAAGGGCGAGGTGTCCTTCGGTTTGGATTTTCCATCGCCTTTTGCCTTGTAGTCGCTACCCTCCCCAGAGGGGTTGGCCGAAGCCACATGGGCACCCGCTACAAGTCCCAATAGTAGGAAGCTTCCGAGTAAGTATCTCTTGAGTAGATTGTTCCAGTTAACCATTGATGACTTTGATTGCGGCCCGGTTGCACGCATCGATGACCCTGGGCAGATCGAGGGTGGTCAAGCGACCCTTCTTGACTATAAAGCGACCATGAACGACCTTATAGCTAGCGCTAGGTGGCGCGGCAAAAACCAGTGATGCAACGGGATCTATTTGGGCTCCGCCGGAAAAGCCAATAGTATCGAGCTTGACCGCAAAAAAATCGGCACATTTTCCGATTTCGAGCGACCCGATGTCAGTTCGACGAAGAATGGCAGCTCCCCCCCGGGTTGCCATTTCCAAAGCATCACGCGCACTCATCCATTGCTGCTGCTCGGTTGGTGGCCCCCCGGGATGCTGCGACAAAAGCGTGCGTGCCAGCAGCATGGCTTGACGAGCCTCACCCAGAACGTGTGATCCATCATTGCTGGAGGCACCATCCACCCCGATACCGACACGGACCCCCGCATCACGGAATTTCTTGATGGGAGCGATCCCCGAGGCAAGGCGCATGTTGGAACACGGACAGTGGGCGACACCACAGCCGGTTTCGGCGTAACGCTTAATTTCTGGATCGTTGATATGAACAGAATGAGCAAACCAGACGTCCGGTCCAACCCAGCCGAGTTTCTCCATCAAGGCAAGTGGACGAAGCTGGTATTTTTTGAGGGTATAACGCTCCTCTTCGAGAGATTCAGCGAGGTGGGTGTGAAGGCCAACCCCATAATGCCTGGCCATTCGGGCCGATTCCACCATCAGTCCCTGTGTGACTGAAAATGGGGAGCAGGGTGCCAAAGCAATTTGCAGCATCGCCCCAGGTTTTGAGTCATGGTAGCGTTCGATAACGCGCTGTGAATCCTTGAGAATCATGGGTTCCCGCTCAACGCATCGATCAGGCGGCAGGCCGCCCTTGGATGCCCCAAGCGACATGCTGCCGCGTGATGCGTGGAACCGTAGGCCAACGGTGGAAGCCGCATGAATAGAGTGATCAAGAGTGCACCCATTCGGAAAGAAGTACTGATGATCAAAGGCTGTCGTGCAGCCGGATAAGGCCAATTCGGCAAGCCCACTCTGGATGGCAAGAATTAAATCATCGGGTCTGATTCTGGCCCACATGGGGTAGAGGACCTTGAGCCAGTTCATGACGTTGCCGTCTTGTGCGGCTGGGACGACCCGGGTGAGGTGTTGGTAAAGATGATGGTGGGTATTGATCAGTCCCGGCAGGAGGACATGATTCTTAAGATTCAGAATCTCATCGGCCGAACTTGGAAGGCTGCTAGTCGGGCCCACCTGTCGGATAATCCCATCCTCAATGAACAGGCCGCCATCCTTTATTTCCCGCCGCCCAGCATCCATGGTTACCACCACGGTGGCATGCTTGACCAGTAGCGTTTTTGGGGAAGCACGGCCCCTGTTTGAGAAGTAGGAGCTGGTTTCTAATTCTGAGCGAATGGTCGTACCACTGGTGGCAGCTCCTGCCATAAGGCTTGCTGCCAGCCCGGTGCTGGCGGTCAGAAAGTGACGCCTTGACATTCCAGCAGCACCATCGGTTTGAGGTGACCACGCATCTGGTGGCTGGGATTGGGGCATGATCGGGAGCCTTGTTAGGTTGGATTCTGGGGTCAGGGACCTCAGCCCACAGCGGTTACTCAAGGGTGCGAGGCTTGTGAAGTCGATCTCAGGCCGAACCCCGGAGGATGAATGGGGTTTGCGAGCGCCTGTGGCTTTGCAATCGGCGTGACAAGGCAGCCCGGAGCATTATGGTCAGCGCAGCACCGGCTGAGATCATCAATGCTTTTTTTGTAGATAGTCGACCATTCCTCGGCACCTTCCTGGCTTCCAGGAGGCATCCAGGGCAAAGACTGGGTTATCTTGGGTGGCTGATCACCAAACGTGGGAATCTTCTGAGCTCCACAGGTGTTCAGTGAGCCAATCCGGTGACAGCCCGTGCAAGTGTTACCGCGAGTGCTGATGCTCATGGGTTTTGGCCAAGCATTGAAAGGCCCGCCCACGTCGACGGAGTGATAGCCATAGGGATCTTGAGGTAGCTGCTTGGTTTGCGCGATCCATGGGGTGTACATCCAGGGATCACTATCGTGGCAATAGATGCAGCCGTGTTCACTGACTTCCTTTGGGGTGGCCCACAGTTCACGGGCGCTCAGCATGCCAGCAGGCGGAGTCTCCTCGGAAGGGGGTGGAACCCGCCGACCATCATCTCCAGTCGGATTGCCGCCAAAATTTTTGGAAATCATGAAGCAGGTGCTGCCGGATGTAATGTTGTGCATGATGATTTCGATGGAATCAAAATGCGGGTCATCCTTAGGTCGTAAATACATGCGCCGGCAAAGCCCAAGCATCTGGATATTGTCATCACGAAGGGTCTGAACTCTTGAATAAGGAGTGCAGGCACCATCGGCATTTTTTGGATAAGGCAGATAAGCCGGTCGATCACAGGCCATGTTCGACGTGTATTCGGGAGGCTCCTTGCCATCCACCGTGACCTTGACGATTTCACCATTGAGGCAGTTGAAGACGGGTACCTCCGCGATCAATTGCGCACAGTCCTTACCATACTGAATGACATCGTCCTGGTTTTCCTCAGCGGGAGAACAAAGTGGGAACAAGATCATAAAAACGCCGACCAGAAGGCTGGTGCCATGAAGCTTAAGCATCGTCATACCCTCTCGGATTAGGTCACAAGCCCTGGCGTTGCCAGAATGACCTCACGGATGGCCTGAAAATAGCGAACATAACCAGTGCAGCGACACACATGCTGACCGACCGCCTCCAGAATGGCTTCATCAACGTGATCCTTCGATATTGGACTTCGCTTCAATTTGTCGAGAAGGCAGAGAGAGGCCATGAGAAAACCTGGAGCTGAATAGCCGCATTGGAAGGAGAAATGCTCCAAAAAAGCCTTTTGAAGGGGGTGGAGCTCACCCTCCTGCGCGAGTCCCTCGATCGTCGTCACGATTTTGCCCTGAACGGCGGAGACCGGAGTAGTACACGTTCTAACTGGCTCCAGATGTCCGCCCGGGACGCGTTGGATCGCCACGGTGCACGCCCTGCAAACAGCGATGCCACAGCCGAACTTGGTGCCGGTCATCCCAAGGTCTTCCCGCAAGAGATCGTTCAGTTTCAGATCGGGATCCACATTTTCCCGAACGATTCGTTGATTGTTGAGCGTCAATTCAAGCGTTATGGTGTTCATGCCTTTGTCCTCGTCTTCTCGAGCGCATTCCGCACATTCTCGGCGGTGATGGGCAGGTCCCGGAAACGAACGTCGATTGCGTGCGTCACGGCGTTAGCAATCGCGGGTGCGACCGGGTTGAGGACAACCTCGGCGATGCCCCGAGCCGGGGCAGACTCTGATTCAGGCGGGAGGATGACTTTTTCGATTTTGCCAAGGGCAGAATCACCCGCGAGAGCCACGTGGTACCGGTCGAGGTTCCAATGTCCTGTGGTCGGCCCATCCTCAAAGGCCGGAAGGTTTTCGAGGAGTGCATGGCCAACACCCATAGCAAAGGCACCATCCATCTGCCCCTCCACCATCTCTCGCTGAAGGACTTTCCCGGGAGCCAGAAAATGGGCCCCCTCGACCACCTTGATCTCACCAGTTTTTCGGTTCACAGCAACCGCCACAATACAGGCAGAGGCCCCAAAGGTTTGGCCATTACCCTCCCACATGCTCTCGACCGTCATGAGTGCAGGGTTTTTGCGTTCGATAATTTCATACTCATCCCCCTGACCCCGGCGAATCGCCAAACCATCAACGGGTCTTCGCTGAGTGATCCCGTCAATGCTGTAGTCCCCCTCGACCCACTTCGCGCTGAAAAATGCATGATTCATGACTGCGGTCACGCGTTTATCTGCATGAGCCTGTGCAGCGATTTCCCTGAGGCTCAGTGGCCGAAGGCCGGGAGCCGTCAGGTAACCGTCACGCCAGCGGACGGACTTGATGCTCAACGATTTGCCCTTCTGACCCCACAGTGATTGCGCCGAGGGAAAGAGTCCTGACTCGAACAGGACATGGCTTGACTGCTCGACGCTATGGACCCACCGGGAAGAGGTTGTCGCTGCCTTGGAAGACATGAAAAGGAGAGGAGTCCAGCGTGGGTTGTCGGGTTGTGGTTCAAACGACTCGACCATCTCCAGCTTTTTAAATAGCGCGATCTCGCCAAGTTTTATGGCCCCTGCATTGGCCCCAAGAATGGCTGCTGTCGCGAGAGCCAGTGTCGTTGCAGAACCGTTGCCCATATCCACGGCATGGCTGGTCACGGTGATCTGGCCTAGAGGGTCGATGGCAACATCATTGAAGATGGCATCCGCCCCCGTTCCGTAATTTTTCATGGTCAGCGCAAAGCCGATACCGAAGGCCATGTCGTCTTTTGACTGAGTCTGCTTGAGTTGTTCTCGTCGTCTCCAAAGGCGGTGCGAACGGGCTTGCTTGCACATCTCTGCGAGGCCAGGCGGGGCCTTGGGTGCCCCGGTCGAAACCGCCCAGTCGGAATGGAGCACGTTCCGTAGGCGCAGTTCAATAGGATCAATCTTCAAGGTGCGAGCTACTTCATCCACCGTCGATTCCATGGCGAAGGCCAGCATGGAGGCTCCGTATCCCCGCATGGAACCCGCACCGGCGGAACGGGTATGGATGGCCTGCGAGAGAATGTCGGCGAGAGGAAAGTCATACGGACCCGTGGCATTCAGTCCTGCAACCTGAGCGACGTATTTGCTGAGGTTTGGGCGACCACCACCATTGAGCACCGCATGGGTTCTCAGCGCATGGAAATGCCCTCTCTCATCAGTTGCCACAGTGACATCCATCTTGGCGGGATGGCGTTTAATTCCGCTCTGAAACTGTTCAAAGCGATCATAAAGGATGCGAACCGGGCCATCGGCGTAGGCAGCTGCAAGACTCAGGTAGACACAGAAGATGGAGGTATCTCTTCCGCCAAAGCCCCCACCAAGATAGCAAGATGTGAAATCGACCATTCCGACCTTAAAGCCGCCCTCCAGGTCCTTGAAAAGTTCAGCTGCCGTGTTGGCGTCATCTTGTGGGGATTGAGTTCCAATCAGAAGATGGAGGGTTTTCTGCTCGCGATCAAGCCAGCCCAGCCCTGATTCTGGCTCCATGAACATGGGATCTATCAGCTGGGTGGTATAGGTACCCTGCGTCAACTTCCAGTTGCCTGACTTGAGTTTGGCGTCGATGAGCTCAACGCCCTGCATCGCTTCGGCATTTCTTTTACCTGGTTCTCCTGGGTGAACTGGCCCGCCTTGGGTCTGAGCAAATTTGACTCGCTTCTCGTAGGGCTCAGGCCCTTCCTTCACAATATGCAGGATGCTGGTTTCGGGTTGATAGACGTAATCTTTGGGGAGAGGAACGGCGGGCCCTTTTTTGACGGGACTCAGCTCAAACATTAACTGAGAACGGGCGGCCTTCATGGTCTGAAGATCCTTGAAGAAGAGCAAGGCAACCGGTTGGCCGAGATGGTCCGGAGCCGAACCTTTGGGGACCAGATACATGCCCTCTGGATAGTTGGTCTCCGCGATATGGATTCCATCCCGCTCAAGGTCCTCTGCGGTGACGATCTTTTGAGGTTTCAGTTCATCTGGCAGTTCTGAGAGGTCGAGCCCATCAAAGATATGGTCGCTGAAAGTCGCCCTCAGGACATAGACCAGCTGCTCGGTCTGGGGCCAACCCGCAAGATCCCGAGCTCTAAAGTCCCGTGCGTAAAGCTTTTGCCCAGTGACTTTGGCGAAGCCATCAATGCGAAATCTGGCTTTTCCGGGCCCGGCCTGCCAGTCAGTGGGTTGGATGGATTGCCCGGCATAGGCTTCAGTGCCCCATAGATCCAAGCGGGAGAGAAGAATGACGGCACCCGATGCGGCCGTAGTCTTGAGAAATTCCCGTCGAGACTGCTTCATGCTGCACCTTGTTTGATGGGTGGTAAGTCGCGGAGAGAAACAGTCACTTTGTGGCTGCTGTTACTCACATTGGGTTACGATTTGCAATCTACGGCAACGGAGTTTTCTGCACAACTCAACCTGCATGACCCGGAGTCAGGGCCCGGCAATACCCACCTAAATCGGGCTAGCCGAGCTTTGCCTCTGGCGATTGCCGATCGCCAATCGCGAAGCTATATCCTGTTCAGACCCCAACCAACGCCCCGGACGTTCTGAGTTTTCGACCCCGGACGTAGGTTTCAGCAACCACCGATTCACGTGCCAGCATGATGACGGCAAACAAATGGGCATCGCGCGCCGTCTTCGGGTCCGGATTCTTGTACATATGCTTGAGTGTCAAGTCATAGGTGGCATTCCTTGAGGGGTCCATAACGATAAAGTCCGCTTCCTTGCCCACATCGAAGTTACCAAACCGGTCTTCCTGGTCAAGCGCTCTCGCACCTGCCAGCGTACCGGTAAAAAGAAGTTCCGCGGGGTGAAGAGAAATGGACTGGTCATCCTTTGTGTAGGGATCGATGCCAACGGGAGACCGTTCGGAGATGTGAACCTTGAAACAGGAATTCAGGACCTGCGGAATGAAAAATTCATCGCCCGCCCCGTAATCACTGCCGATTGAAATGTTGACACCAGCTGCCACTGTACGCCGCCAAGGCATGGTGCCTGAACCCAGATACAGCTGGGATGAGGGACAGTGGGAAATGGAGCTGCCCGTTTCTGCGAGGCGGTTGAGTTCCTGATCCGTACAGTGCACGCAATGGGCAAAGACACTTCGCTTGCCCAGAAAGCTCTTTCCACCAACCATTGAGCCCGGTAAAAACTTGCCATCGTAGGTATCGAGGTAACTGTTGACCTTGTAGACCTCTTTCGTCATGTCGATTTCGCCGGTTTTTGGGCGAGCATTTTCATTCAGGTGCGAGGTGAAGTAGACGCCCCGGTCGCGGTATTCCTCATAGAGATCCCCGAGGGCCTTCATGGTTGTGGGTGTGACGGAAAGACTGAAACGCGGCACGATCGCAACGAACTGCAGGGCATCCTTGCGGGCTTGCTCTGTCAATGGGTGCCATTTTTCAATTTCTGCCCGCACCAGTTTGATGGCGTCCTCTTCCGAGGTTTTCTGCTTTGACCATTCTGGGGCAACCGTCTCGACACCCCGACCGCAGACAATCCTAAGGCCCCGATCACGCGCCGTCTGAAAGAGCAGATCCTGTGCTTGTGGATAAGCAGATCCAAAGATCAGGCCCATTGTAGTACCAGAGCGAATCATACGATCGCACCACTCTGTCGCCGCGATCTTGGCATAGGTAGGATCTGCAAGGAGTCCTTCTGAAGGGAAAATACAGTTGTTCAGCCATTCCAAGAGCTGACCACCGCCGTAGGCATCACCACTGAAAACTTGCGGATAATGCATGTGGGTATCAACAAAACCGGGGACTAAATAACTTCCCTTGTGATCGATGACTTCAGCCTTGGCGAGGCTCGCCGGGAGATCCTTCCAGTTTCCGCAAAACAAAATGCGGCCTTTCTCATCAACCGCCAGCGCGCCATCAGGGTGCCAAGCAAGGGCATTTGCCGCATCACTGACCTTCGGTGAGCCGGCAACATGAAAGATATGTCCCCGGTGCACTTTAAGTCCGGGCGCATCACTGTTTTTTGGCGATTTAGCCGGTTCCGACTTTTTTGGTGCGGCCTGCGCCTCAGTTCCAATTCCGGCCATTGTTGACAAGGCAAGCAACGCACCCGAATGGGCGCTGGTCTTCAAAAAGTCACGACGGGTTTTTTTCATGGGGACTCCTACGGTTACGTTGTCGGGAAGGCCATTCGGGATAATGAAGTCAGTTTAAAGGACCAAGAACGATCCGGTTTAACGAAGCACGCTTTGTGAGAGCCGGTCCATGTTCAGCGCATCGTTATACACCCAAAGATCAGTCATTAAGTCATGAATCTCAGAGGGTCGGTTGTTGATGTTGCCCCGGATAAAAGGCATTAGTCATGGTGAATTCCAGGACGATGAGGAGAGAGGTGGCACGAGATCCTGTCCCCGATCATCAAGGAGAGCACGGCGATGAATTGCCCATGAGTCCAAAAGTCGGGCACTATCCGAGCATGGAATTTCGTTAGCCACCCTATCCATCACTCATAAAACGGCATGTCCCACATCGGCATTCTGGAAGATAGCGAGGTGTTGCGCATGGAGCTTGCGGGCTTTTTTTTCCAACGCGGCCACACGGTATACCAGGCGGGCCTTTCAAAGCCTTCCTGGCAACGCTGCATCACATTCAGACACTGCTAGGCGCCGACGAATCGCCCATTCGCACCGCACTGGTTACCGCCCGTGCCGCACCGGCGCACGAGCGGGTGGTCAGGACCTTGCGGGCCTGGAACATTCGCATCGACGAGGCGCTGTTTTTGGGGGGCAAGGAGAAGGGGCCGTTCCTGCGTGCCTTTGGGGCGGATATTTTCTTCGACGACCAGCAAGGCCATTGCGACTCCGCCAGTCAGCATGTGGCCACAGGTCATGTGCCCCACGGCGTGGCTAATCCCGAACAATTTTCAGGCTGAAGCCGGCGGCCTTTCAAACAGGTGAACCTCGGAAGACGCGACAACAGCCAGGCTCAACACGTCATTTCTTTGCAGCAATGGCATGCCGGGTAACCTTGCAACCCAAGGCTTCTCGTGACTGGATGAAAGGCTGGCGGGTAAGAGGTGAACCAGCGTCTCGTGCCCGAGATACTCGCAGTTGAGCACAGTGGCCGGAAAATTTGGTTCCGACGCCCCGGCAATCCTCAGCGCCTCCGGGCGAATTCCCGCCATCAGTCCCCTTGCGTTGGCGACGTCTCTTTGTAGAAGAGCCACTGTTGCCTGATTGGCATAGGCGACGATCTGCCCCTGCACGGCTATCTGCCATCGGTCATGGCTATCCTGCCTCAGTCGAGCCTCGAACAGATTCATCGGCGGACTGCCAATGAATCCGGCCACAAAGGTATTCGCCGGATGCTCGTAGAGCCCTTCGGGTGTGGCGACCTGCTGCAGTTGGCCCCGATCCAGGACGGCAATGCGTTGACCGAGCGTCATCGCCTCGACCTGATCATGAGTGACATACACCATGGTGGTGCCCGTTCGCCGTTGCAAATCGCCAATTTCGGCCCGGACCTGGCCTCGTAACCGGGCGTCCAGATTGGACAGCGGCTCGTCCAGCAGAAACACCGACGGCTC
>JBIIEQ010000014.1:0-52034 GCA_044237765.1 Methylococcaceae bacterium
GCATCGTGCGGGCCGACCACTTGTCCAAGATCCCCTCGGGAAGCCTGCTCTACGACATCCAGAACCCGTTCGTCTTCATTCCAAGAGTGAATTTCGAGAACCATTTCGATACCGGCATCGGACCCCACGATGCATCGAATTATCGGCTGCGCATGCGGCCGATAATTCCGGTGGATATCAATGAGGACTGGGGTCTCAGGACGCGGACGACGGTGAACATGACCTACCAGAGCGCGATCTACCCGGGCGGGACGAACCAGCTGGGTTTCGGCGATATGGATCTGGAGTTTTATTTCACGCCGAATCACTCGCTTGCACATGATGCGCTGGTGGTCGGCGCGGGGCCGTCGGTGCACATCCCGACGGCGACGCAGAGCCTGATCGGTTTGCGCCAGTGGGGGCTGGGCGCTTCGGCGGCGGTGATCTGGCAGCCGGCCACCATCTATGCGCTGAAGGGATTTACCCTGTGGTCGAATGTGAACCAATCTTTTGGAGTGGGTACCGGCGATGGGACGCAGCCGATGAAGTTTCTGTTTCTGCAGCCGGGCTTTTCCTACACCTTCGCCTCGGATGTGTCGCTGGGGCTTTACTCGGAAACGGCCTACAACTGGAATACCGATCAGTGGACGGTGCCGATCAATGCCTCGGTCAGCACGCTGGTCGCACCCGGCGGGCAGAATATCGTGGTGACATTAGCCGGTCGCTACTACGCCGAGCGCGGCCTGTCGGACCCGCAGTGGGGCGCGCAGCTGAATTTCAATTTCCTGTTTCCGTAGTCGCTCAGCGGGAACCTATGCCGCATAACCTGACCCACTATCGATTCGGAATTCAGTCAGCCCCCCCGGCCGGCATTCACCTCAAACCACTGATCCAGCACGGCATGCGCTTCTTCGATGCCGACTCTTTTCAATGATGAAAAGAGCTGCACGGTGGTCGGTATCTCGTAGTGCGTTCTCAGGATGCCTGTCACCTTGTGCAGCACATCCATGGCTGCACCACGGCTGAGCTTGTCCGACTTGGTCAGGGTCACATGGACCGCCAGCCCGAAGTGCTGACACCAGTCGATCATCCGGTGATCGAAGTCAGTCAGCGGATGACGGATATCCATGATGAGGAAGACGCCCTTGAGCGCCTCGCGCTTGCTGAGGTAACTCTCGATCATGCCGCCCCAGGATTTGTGCATGGCTTCCGGCACCTTGGCATAGCCGTATCCCGGCAGGTCGACGAGGCGGCGGGTATCGTCCAGGGTGAAGAAATTGAGCAGCTGGGTGCGGCCGGGCGTTTTGCTTACCCGGGCCAGCGACTTCTGGTTGGTAATCGTGTTGATGGCGCTGGATTTACCCGCATTGGAGCGACCGGCAAACGCTACTTCCAGCCCCTGGTCGACCGGGGCGTTATTGAGCCGGGATGCGCTCGCCAGAAAACTGGCCTTGTGATAGAGGGGATTCAAAGGTTTCCACCAGGCTGTATTATTGACTTTTCTAGTGTACCCGTATTTTATGAGCTGCCTACGACAGGCGGCGTTCGTGGCACTATTCATGACCTGATGCAGGGCGCAGTGGTTTACCCACTTCGGAACATATCAACAAGAACACGAGGTAGCGGGAATGAGGAGTTTAAAATTTTCGGTGGGCGCCGCGCTGATGGGTTGCGCCCTGCTGGCCCAGGCCGGCGGCAACGCGACGGAAGGCCAGGAAAAAGCTGCGGCCTGCGGCGGCTGCCATGGCGAGGACGGCAATGGCACGGCTCCGATCTTTCCGAAACTGGCCGGTCAGCACCCCTCGTACATCTACAAGCAATTAATGGACTTTAAGACACAAAAGCGTGTACAGCCCACCATGAATGCGATGGCGGAACCTCTGTCCGAGGACGACATGCAGGATATCGCCGCGTTCTACGCCAGCCAGAAGCCAACTTCCGAGAGTGGCGCTGTCAATACCAGCGGGAAAAACCTCTACTTCGCCGGGAATGCGGCCTCCGGTGTCCCCGCTTGCTCCGGCTGTCACAGCCCGGCAGGTTCCGGCAACCCACAGGCGGTGTTCCCGAAACTGCACGGCCAATACTCCGCCTATGTCGAGAAGACGCTCCATGATTTTAAGGCGGGTGAACGCGGCAATGACATGAACGCCATGATGCGCAGCGTGGCGGCCAAGCTCAGCGAGACCGAAATCAGCGCGGTTGCCGAGTATGTCTCCACCTTGAATCACTGAGCCAGCTCCCCGAAATCGCTGCTAGGCGGTCTGTGGACCGCCGCTTCAATGACATACGACCCAGAGAGAACAGCATGAAGAAATCATTAATGAGCCTGATGACCGTCATTGCCCTGGCGGCATCGTTTGCCTTTACGCCAGCATACGCCGAAGAGTTCAAGGAAGGCACGGATTACGATCTCGTCAATCCTCCCATGCCGACGGCCGATCCCGCCAAAATCGAGGTGCTGGAGTTTTTCTGGTACGGCTGCCCGCACTGCTACCACTTTGAGCCCGATCTGAATGCCTGGATCAAGTCGAAGCCTGCGTCGGTCGACTTCCATCGTCAGCCCGCCGTATTCAATGAGCAATGGGCCGCGCATGCCAAGGCGTTCTTCACCGCCGAGGCGCTGGGCGTACTGGACAAGTTGCACGGGGACTTCTACGACGCGATCCAAAACAAGCGGGAAAAGCTGGAATCGGAGGAGGACCAGGCCAAGTTCTTCGTCGCGCATGGCGTGGCCGAGGCGGACTTCCATCAGGCCTATAAATCCTTCGCCGTGGACTCCAAGATGCGTCAGGCCAGCGGCCTGGCGGCCAAGTACGGCATCACCGGCACTCCGGCACTGGTCGTGAACGGCAAGTACGTGGTCAGCCCCGGTAAGGCGAAATCCTTCCCGCGCATGATCGAGATCACCAACGCCTTGATCAAAAAGGAATTGGCCTCCGCCGCCAAGAAGTGATCCAAGGCCGACCGGGCGGGGATCATGCATCCCTCGCCCGGGCCCGGCAAAGTCCAGATGGACCTGACAATCCCCATTTCCTCCGACTCAGCCGAGGAAGCGCCCCCCACTCATTCGCGGCGCCTGCGGCTGGCCAGCTTCAACATTCAGACGGGCATCAACACCGCCAGTTACCGGGACATGATTACCGGCAGCTGGCGGCATGTGTGGCCCAGTCGCAGGCGCCTGCCCAATCTCAACCGCATCGCCCAACTGCTGAAGCCCTACGATATCGTGGGCCTGCAGGAAGTCGATGGCGGGGGCCTGCGCAGCCACAAAATCGTCCAGACCCAATACCTGGCGGAGCATGGCGGCTTCCCTCATTGGCATAATCAGATCAACCGTCGCATGGGTCCCATCGCCATGCACAGCAACGGTCTGCTGAGCCGAATCAAGCCTCACGAAGTGATCGATTACAAGCTGCCCGGACTGCCCGGACGCGGCGCGGTGCTGGCCCGCTTCGGGCGCGGCAATGCACCCCATGAATCGTTGAACGTGTGCGTGGTTCACCTGGCGCTGAGTCAGCGGGCAAGGATGCGGCAACTGGGCTTTGTCGCCGAATTGCTGCAGCATCATCCTTATGCAGTGGTGATGGGCGATTTCAACTGCGAGCCCGGCTCACCGGAACTGCAACTACTGACCCGCTCGACCGAGCTTTGCGATCCTGCCTGCGTCGTGCACACCTGGCCCAGCTGGCAGCCGCAGCGGATGATCGACCACATCCTCGTCACGCCGAGCCTGGGCGTTGAGCATCTGAAGGTGTTGCATTTCGCATGCTCGGATCATTTGCCGATCGCCATGGAGATCGTCCTGCCGACCGAGCTCAATCTGCATGGCCATTGATCCGGCCGGTATAAACATGATCCCGTTCGGGTTGAGCCTGTCGAAACCCGCACTCCGACGAAATTCCTCCGCGAGATCTCGAGTAAGCGCTACCGCGAGCCAAGCCATCAAGCCCTTGGATTACGACAGCCCGCTAAACGGCGGACGTCAGGCGACCCTGCAAGGCGAGCAACCCGCCGGCTTCGGATAGATGCGCCTGGGTCACAGGGAGATCGAGCAAATGCGAGTGGTAACTCAACCAGTGCCCGCCTGACCGGAAGCCCCCCGCGACCCGGTAAACGCCCGCCGAAAGGCCGAGAAAGGGCAGCTCCAGCACACTTTCGCCGCGCACATCCCACTCAAAACCCCCATTCAAATCCGAGTCGAAGGTGGCCATCAGCAGTCCGCCGGGATTCCAGAACTGGAGCAGCAGACTCGCCGAATCGAACCTTGAATCGGCCTCATGACGCACTCGCAACCGGAGGGGACGGGCGGTCCTGACCCCATCCCTGACCCCATCCCCGACTCCACCGCCCTCCAGTGCAAGGCCGGTCAAGCGAAGCCTGCCGGAGAAATCAGCCGGCATCACCGGCGCCAGACCCATGGGCTCGAGGGCACGATCGAGGAAACCCGTAGCCTCGTAGTATTTTCGGAACAGCGCGTCGGTTTCGCCCAGAGCCAAGGCTTCGCCATCGAACAACAGTAAACAGCGATCGGCGATATGCCGCACATTCATTTCGGAATGGGAGACCAGCAGAATGGTGGTGCCGGCCTGTTTCAGCTGGTCCAGCCGCTGCAAACAACGCATCTGGAAGGCTACGTCGCCGACCGCAAGCACTTCGTCAATCAGCAAAATATCCATCGGCGCAGCGGTGGCGATGGAAAACTCCAGCCGGGCATACATGCCGTCGGAATAACGCTTGACGGGCTGATCGAGCGATTTCTGGAGCCCTGAAAACTCAACGATCCGGTCCAGCAAGGTATCCGTCTCAGGCTTGCTGAATCCCAGTTCCGAACACTTGATATAGATGTTTTCGCGTCCGGTCAGCAGGGGCTGCAGGCCGCCTCCCAGCCGTATTAGCGAGGTCACGGCACCGCTGCGAGTAATGCGACCCTGATCAGGACGATATTCGCCATTGATGAGACGCAGGAGGGTGCTTTTGCCGGCGCCATTCGGGCCGATGATGCCGATGCATTCGCCTCGATGCGCCTCGAAGCTGACGCCATGCACGGCCCAGAACTCATCCAGGCGCAAAGTCGTGGAGGGTTTTCGACGAAAAAGTCGCCGCATCAGGTCGGCAATCCCATAACGGACGGTCGCAAGCGTGGTCCGCCGAAACTTCTTGCCGACCTGTTCGCAGCGAATGATGGGAGGGGTCATGTCGGGAATGACGCCGAACCGGTCAGACCGTCGTGTTAGTCGTGTTACCGGGAACTCGTGTCTTATTCCGGGATTGCGGCCTCTGCGGGCACCAAGATGGCCACTGCCTTGCTCAGTGCCGCAGGATCTACCGGCTCCTTCGCGGCCAGTTTGAGACCTTGTCGGTATAGAACCCCCGCCGCGACATCCTCTTTCCTGTCGTGTAGCAGGTCACCCAACAGCTTGCAGGCCTCCATCGTCGGTTCAAGTGTCAGGCTGCGCTGCAGATACGTAGTGGCCTTTTCGGCCTGGCCGGCGCGTAGCGCAAAACGACCCAGGACATGCAGTAGTTGGGCGTCATCCCGCTGCGGGCCCAGCCAGTCCTCGGCACCCTGCAACTGTCGGGAGGCATCAGCCATTTCAATTCCGGAGTACAACCGCAGCAATTCGGGGTCCCAGTCCCGTCCCAGGGCCAGGCGGAGATCTTCTTCAACCTCTTCGCCCATGCCAGCGTCGATCATGCCTTTGCAGTAGGGCAGGACGACGGCCAGCTCCATCCTTACATTAGCCGGCACCATCCGCCAGATTTCGCGAATCCGCGTCGGATCACGGGTCAAGGCCCGTTTTTCCAGCAAGGTTCTGTAAGCCTCGATTTCCAACCTTCTGAGCTCACCCTCTGGCATGAGCTTGCCTTCGCGCAACACGGGAATCAGATGATGGAGGGCGTCCCAGTCACGGGTCTGGATGTAGGCGTCACCCATCATCCTCAAGACCACGGGATGATTGGCATGAGTCCGGTTGATTTCGGTCAGCTGCTCCAGCGCCTCTTCATATTGGTGGGACCCCATCAGGAGTTTGACGCGACTGAGGTTCACGGCCAGTTCGGCCTCGGGCGCGCTTTTCCGGGCCAGCTTCAGGTAATCATCGCGCTGCTCGTGGGCACCCCGCGCATGGGCGGCCCGGGCCGCGGTCAGATAATTAAACAATGGCAGACTGCTGTCTCCAGCGTGTCGAATCAGCGTTCGCTCGGCTTTTTCCCACTTGCCTTCGATGGTCTCGATGAGCCCGGCCACCAGCGCTTCCAATGAGCGTTTGCTGCGCTGTTCGCTGTTCCGCTTCTTTATGGAGTCGGGCAGCTTTGCCGCGCCTGTCATGAAGCGAATACCGAAGTAAAGGGCGAGAAACAGCAAGGTGAGAAAAATGATGACGAAGTACAACGAGGTTTCAAGCACCCAGTCGCCAATACCGAGGATGACGTATCCGGCATTGCCAGAGGCGCTCATTTGCTTGTAGCCGAACGCCACCAACCCGAGGATCAGGAAAAACGCCGCCAGCGAAAAGACGATTTTTCTCCTCACAACCGCTCTCCGGATTCTTCGATAGGTTCGGCTTCAGGCCGGGCGGGGGCCGGACCCACCTCCGAAGGAGTGGCGATCGGCTGTGCAGGCTCGGACTCCGAGACAGGCGGTCTGTCTGGTGTTGGCTGAGGCGAGGTCTCCTTGGGAGGCTCTGCCGAGGGGGGCGGACCGGCTTCGGCCGGGGCGGGATTGGCGGGCGACGCATCGACCGCGGGTGCTGCCGATGCCGAGTCTGGCGCCGGGGTTTCCGCTTTCGCGCCGGATTTGCCTTTCTTGCCGGGGGCCGTTTTTTCGGACTTCTTGCCCTTTGTGTCCTTGGCGGCGGGCGGCTCGACGGACTGCGGGGTTGGAACGGGAGCCACAACCGCCGGTTCAGGGCTTGCCGGTGCCGGCGCACTATTGGCTTCATCCCGCGGCTTGCCACGCATCACGGCATCTTCGGCTTCCAGCCTCAGCTTCTCGATATTCTGCAGCATGATCATGGACTTGCTGATATCGGGGTAGGCCACCGTGAAGGAGCGTTCGGCCAGCGAATTCAGCGCATCCAGCATGGCTCTGGTTTCGCCGGCGGCCGTGTCGAAATGCTGACCGACCCAGTCGATGGCCGTCGCCAGACTGTCGCGGTAAAGCTGCTCGTCGTTCCGCAGCAGCGCGGCCCTCGATGACTCCAGCTTGAGCAGCAGCAATTGCCGCAACACCTCCACCTGTTCCGGGGCCAGCAAGGCCTCGACCGGCTGATCGGTGCGGCGCACGGTGACCAGATCCTTGAAACCACGAAGGGCGCTGTCGAAAGCATCGCCCTGTTCCTCGGGGCCTTGCTCATCCGCCTTGGCTTGCTGCTCTTCCTTGGCTTTTTCGTGTTGCTTGACAGTCCCCGCATGCGGCAAGAGCAGTGGCAACGCAGGGACTTTTTTCTCCAACGCGAGGAGCTGGGAGGAGAGCCCGACCAAGTCGGGCGCCTGAATCTTGCGCACCGCCGCCATTTCTTCCGCCAGCGCCTCACGCACCTTGTATACGGCGGGATCCGCACTTTCATGCAAACGCTGATCGGCAGCCTCCATGGCGGCCAGCACGGATTTGACATCCCCAACCAGATTCAACTTCTGGTTGGCCACACTCAAAAGGTATTCCGCATCGGTGATCAACAGGTCACCACGGGTTTTATTCAGCTGTCGCTGAATCTGCTGAATGGCGCCAGCGAACTCCCCACGTGTAGATTCCAGCTTGACGTCCAGCTGTTCGGCCTGGTCGCCGAGGCGCCTTTCGATCTTGGCATCATTTCCCGACAGCTGGCTTTGCAACGTCGCGACCTGCGAGTGCAAGGCGGCAATGTCTGACTGAACCGAGGTGATCTGGTGGGTGACTTCCTGTACCTGATGAGTCTTGTCCGTGATCTGCCCGCCGAGTCCCTCCTGGCGTGAGCGCAGTTCCTGCAGCAGAAACCATCCTCCTGCCGCCAACCCGATGACGCCCAGCAACACCATGTAGCCGACCCAGGCCAGGCTACGCGACTTCTTGGGCGGCTTAACCTTGTCGGTGGTGACAGGTTCCTGAACGGTCGAGGACTCCATCTCGGGCTGGATATCTTTTTCCTGATTAGTCAACGGCTTATCCCCATCTTGATCTGGTTCGATATTGACTGCCTGGCTCTCGATTGGCGCATCGGCAGGGGCGATTAGTATTTCTGGTTCGGGCGGATTGGAGGCGGGCTCGATCAGCGCAACGGCCAACGGGCCTAGCCCGGTTTTGCGGGCATGAGCAAACTGCTTGATGGCCTGCACGATGCCCTCGTCGCTTGCCTGCTCCGCGGTCAAGATCCTGAGCCAACCCTGCTCACGTGCCTGATTCGCAATGCGCTCGCTCGGAACTACCAGCGCCGGCCGGAAGTGACCATCAAGCCCGGTCTCCAGCAGCAACCCGGTCAAGTGTGCCAGTGCTTCGCCGCTGGTCACGACCACGACATCATGACTGTCCTCTTGCCAGGCGATGAGGCTGGACGAAAACGCCTCTTTCGACACCGGAACACGACGGTACACTTCGGCATAGGCGACATCGGCGCCGCGCTCACGGAGGATATCCGCCAGATGCTCGCGCCCACCCTCGCCGCGCACGATCAGAATCCGTTGACCGGTCACCTGAGCCATTCGGGGATCGGCCAGCAAGGCTTCACTATTGAATTGAGGATAGGGCACCAGATCGGCCGTCAAGCCGGCCTCGGCGAGGGCGCCCGCCGTCGCCTCGCCGACAGCGGCGAGGCGGGTGACGCCGGCAACCGACCCAACCCAGCCATTAATACCCAGCGCAAAGCGCACCGCATTGGCACTGACAAAAATCAACCAATCCCAGGGTTCGGCCGCATTCAACAATGCGGTGGCCACGGATGAATCCAGGGGCGGAGCGATACTCAGCAGAGGCGCCAGCACGGCTTTCCCGCCTGCCTCGGTGATGAGCTGCGCCAGACCATCACCCTGTCTGGCGGGCCGGGTCACCAGCACGGTCATTCCAGCCAGTGGGGCCATAGCGTGAGCGGTCATTCGGGCGCGTAGAGTTCGCGCAGAATGTGGTCAGCGCCCTGAGACAGGAGTCGTTCGGCCAGACTGACGCCCAGCGCCACGGCCTCCGAACGGTGACCTTCCACCTCGCCCCACACCTGGGCCCGGCCATCCGGACTGGCCACGAGGCCACGTAAGCGAATCTGATCTCCCTGCAGTTCGGCGTAACCCGCAATCGGCACCTGACAACCGCCATTCAGCCGATGATTGAACCCCCGTTCAGCAGTCACGCAATCGGCCGTATCCGGGTCATGCAACACGGTCAGCCATCGATTGATGTGAGGATCGTCCCGACGACATTCGATTCCGATGGCGCCCTGACCCACGGCAGGAAGGCTGTCCTCGGGGGAGAGCACTTCGCTAATGCGGTCGGCCAGCCCCAGCCGAATCAGCCCAGCCGCCGCGAGAATGATCGCATCCAGGTTTTCCGTCTCCAGCTTCTCCAGCCGGGTACCGACATTGCCCCGCAGGCTGGCGATATGGCACCCGGGCAGTCGCAGTTTGAGTTGGCACTGCCGCCGCAAGCTGGAGGTACCGATGCGGGCGTCGGCTGGCAATGCCACCAATTGGGTGTATTTCCGCGAGACAAGTGCGTCCCGAGGATCTTCCCGAGTCAGAATGGCCGAGAGATGCAAGCCCTCCGGCAGTTCTGCAGGCACGTCCTTCATGGAATGCACGGCTATATCGGCCGTGCCCTCCAGAATCCCCTGCTCCAGCTCCTTGACGAACAAGCCCTTGCCGCCGACCTTGGCCAACGGAGCGTCCAGTATCTTGTCGCCACGGGTGACCATTTTGACCAGCTCCACCTGCAGCCCCGGATGCGCCGCCTGTAGGCGGGCCGCCACATGTTCGGCCTGCCATAGAGCCAGGGGGCTTTTACGGGTGGCGATCCTGAGGATTTTTTGCACGATCAGCGGTTTCCGATCAAATAATCGGAAGTTTATCAGATCAGAATATCGGCTTCGGCTGAAGCCTGACGCGGCCTGAGACGCCAGGCCGTCTCGGTCAAGCCAGTCAGTCCTCGCCCCTGCAAGGCCAGGTTATCGACCAGCGCATCCACCTGTTCCAGCAAATCAACCTCATAACGTCCCTCGAACAGGCGCCTTACCTGATCGGCCGGGGTAGCAAAGGGCGGGCCGGACATTTCGCTCGGATCATAGTCCAGCGTGACCAGCAGGATGGGCGCAGATATAGGCGTCAGCGCCAGCAGCTGCTGGGCATAACGTTTCTGTTGATCCGGCGGCATGGCGATGAGGGCAGCCCGATCGTAAACGGCATCGACCCGGCCGATAACCTGTGAGCTCAACCGAAAGAAATCACCTTCGATCAGCCACAGTCCATCGACGGTGGACACCGGCACGCCTTCGATTTCCATCGTGGCCGCCTGCAAGCCCTGCTCGTCCAGAAATTGTCGGATAGCGATGGGGCTCAGCTCGACCCCGGTCACGTGGCATCCCTGGCTCATCAGATAAATCAGGTCGAGACTTTTCCCGCACAGCGGGACAAAAACATGAGCGTCCCGATCAACATCCAGCGCCGACCAGTGCCTTGCCAGCATCGGGTGTGCCGTCGGCAGATGAAAACCAATCTGCTGCTGCTCCCACTTTTCGATCCAGAATTTTGCGTCCACGGCCTCTCCGCTGCTTTTGGTTGCTGTTTGTCTGGGGCCTTCACTACCCCGGCCGAACGGGCGGGTGATTGTCATTGCCCGCCCGGCCCCGCGTTTAGTATGCTTCACCGTTTATATTCCGCCGCCTGACCGCCCGTATGCAAGACATTTACCAGCCCGCCGAGATAGAAGCCCAAACCCAGCGCCTGTGGGAGGAGGCGGGCGTGTTCCGTGCGGTGGAGGATACGTCCAGGGAAAAATATTACTGCCTGTCGATGTTCCCCTACCCCAGCGGTCGGCTGCACATGGGGCATGTGCGAAATTACACCATCGGCGATGTCATGGCGCGTTATCAGCGCATGTTGGGGAAGAACGTCCTGCAACCGATGGGCTGGGACGCCTTCGGCCTGCCTGCCGAGAACGCAGCCATGAGCAAGGGCGTACCACCGGGAGACTGGACCTACGAGAACATCGCCTACATGAAGCAGCAGCTCAAGGAGCTGGGCTTCGGCTATGACTGGCAGCGCGAGGTCGCCACTTGCTCTCCCGAATACTATCGCTGGGAACAATGGTTCTTCCTGCGCTTGCTGGAAAAAGGCCTGGTCTACAAGAAGACCTCGCCGGTCAATTGGTGCCCGCATGACAACACTGTGCTGGCCAACGAGCAGGTTATCGAGGGCTGCTGCTGGCGTTGCGATACGCCGGTGGTGCGTAAGGAAATCTCGCAGTGGTTCATGAAGATCACCGCCTATGCCGAGGAACTGCTAGCCGAACTGGATCACCTGAAGGGCTGGCCAGAGCAGGTCCGCACCATGCAGGCCAACTGGATCGGCAAGAGTCACGGGGTGCGCTTCGCTTTCCCTTACACACTGGACGGCGCGGAGGGGAAACTCTGGGTCTACACCACCCGCGCCGACACCATCATGGGCGTCACGTTTTGCGCGGTGGCGCCGGAACATCCGCTCGCGACGCATGCTGCCAGGAGCAATCCGGCACTGGCCGAGTTCATCAAGGAATGCGAGCAGAGCGGCACCGCCGAGGCCGATGTCGCCACGATGGAAAAGAAGGGCATGAACACCGGCGTCACGGTCACGCATCCGCTGACCGGCAAGGCTGTGCCGGTGTGGGTCGGCAATTATGTCTTGATGAGCTATGGCGAGGGCGCCGTGATGGCCGTGCCCGCGCATGACGAACGCGATTTCCATTTCGCTCACAAATACGGCCTGGACATCCGTCAGGTCATCCAGTCCGGTGACAAGGGCGAATCGCCGTTCACGATGGATCGCTGGCAGGACTGGTACGGTGACAAGACTGTCGGCTCCTGTGTCAATTCCGGTCCCTACGACGGCTTGAACCATGCCGATGCGGTCGACGCCATTGCCGCCGATCTTCAGGCCAAGGGCTTCGGCGAAAAACAGACCAATTTCCGCCTCCGCGATTGGGGCGTCTCGCGCCAGCGCTACTGGGGTTGCCCGGTGCCGGTCATCTATTGTGACGATTGCGGTACGGTGCCGGTCCCCGAGGATCAACTGCCGGTGATGCTGCCCAAGGATGTTGACATCACCGGAATTGGTTCACCGCTGGCGAAGCTGGAAAGCTTCGTTCAGGTCGACTGCCCTTGCTGCGGCAAGCCAGCTCGGCGCGAGACCGATACCTTCGATACCTTCATGGAGTCGTCCTGGTACTTTGCCCGTTACACCAGCGCAGACAACGACCAGGCCATGCTCGATGAACGCGCCAACTACTGGCTGCCGGTCGATCAATACATCGGCGGCATCGAACACGCCATCCTGCATCTCCTCTATTCGCGCTTCTATCACAAGCTGCTGCGCGATGCCGGTCTGGTCACGTGTGACGAACCCTTCGCCAATCTGCTGACCCAGGGCATGGTCGTAGCCCCGACCTTCTATCGCGAGGAGCACGGCAAGAAAGCGTATGTGGGGCCGACGGAAGTCGACATCAGCAGCGACGAGAAGGGCCGCATCACCGGCGCCCTGTTGAAAACCGATGGCCAGCCCGTGAAGGTCGGCGGGATCGAAAAGATGTCCAAGTCCAAGAACAACGGCGTGGACCCGGAACATCTGGTCAGCCGTTACGGTGCCGACACGGTGCGGCTGTTCACGATGTTCGCGGCTCCGCCCGAGCAGTCGCTGGAATGGTCGGACTCCGGGGTGGAAGGCGGTTTCCGTTTTCTAAAACGGCTCTGGAAACAGGTCGCCAACCACGTCAACGAAGGCCCCGCGCCCGCGCTGGATCCGGCTGCACTCGACGACGGCCAAAAAGCCCTGCGGCGCCAGGTTCACGAAACCCTGCGCAAGGTGACGGACGACATGGGCCGGCGCTTCACCTTCAACACGGCGATCGCCGCCAACATGGAACTCCTCAATGCGCTGGCCCGGTTCGAGGATGCCAGCCCAGCTGGCCGTGCCGTGCGTCAGGAAGCCTTTGAACTCGTCACGCTGATGCTGGCGCCGATCGTGCCACACATCGCCGAACGACTCTGGCAGGCGCTGGGCCAGCCCGGTCTTGTCGCGACCGCCGGCTGGCCCCGTTACGACAAATCCGCGCTGGTGCAGGATGCTCTTGAGATGGTCGTGCAGGTCAACGGCAAGCTGCGCGGCAAAATCACCGTGCCGGTGGATGCCGATCAGGCCGCCATCCAGTCCGCCGCCCTGGCCGATGAGAACGTTCAGCGCTTCATGGAAGGCAAGCCGGCCAAAAAGGTGATCGTGGTGCCGCGCAAACTGGTCAATATCGTCGTTTGATCATGAGCCCATTCAACAATCTCCGCATCGGCAGCTTATCGATCTGCCTCCTGCTTCTGGCGGGTTGCGGCTTTCACCTGCGCGGCGATATACCCGGCTCCCCCCAGGAGAAAACGCTGTTTTTGTCCGGCGTCGCCAAAGGAAACTCCTTTTATAGCGACTTCAACAAGTCTTTGCTAGCCGGGGGCGGCATCATGGCAGCCAAACCCGGCGAGGCCAGCGCCATCATCAATGTGACAACGGTCAGGCATTTGCGACGCCCTATTACGTTAAGCTCAGTCGGACGCGCCAACATGTTCGACCTCACCTTCCGCGTGATTTATGAGGTACAGAACCCCAAGGGCGACATCCTGATTCCCGAAAAGGAACTCATGGTGAGAAGGGAATACTTCAATACGCAGGGTTCTCCCTTGGGACAGGGCCTCGAGGAAGTTCAGATCCGCTCGGAGATGGAAATGGAAGCCGCGCAAACCCTGCTCCGCCAGGTCGTCTTCACGCTTCGTGACAAACCCGCCCATCCTTCGTGAAGCTTTACCCGGAACAACTCGGCCAACACCTCAAAAGCACCCTGGCCCGGACCTATGTCCTGAGTGGTGACGAGCCGCTGCAATTGATGGAAGCCGCCGACGCAATACGGCAGGCTGGCAAGGCGCATGGCTATGCCAATCGCGAGCGCTTTCATGTCGACGCGAACTTCGAGTGGGGTACTTTTCGGGCCGCGAGTGACTCCTATTCCCTGTTTGGAGAACCGAGGATCCTGGACATCCACCTGCCTGCCAAACCGGACAAGCCGGGTGCCGAGGCTCTTCTTCATTTCGCGGAGCGTCCGCCGGAAGATGCGATCCTGCTCGTTAGCCTGCCCAAACTGTCGGCAACCGAGCAAAAGGCCCGCTGGTATCAGGCCATGGAGCGACTCGGCATCGTCATACAGGTCTGGCCGCTCACCGGCGAGAAACTTCTGCGCTGGCTGGATGGGCGCCTGAACGCTCGCGGTCTGCTGGCCGACCAGTACGGCCTGCGGCTCCTTGCGGCCCGTGTCGAGGGCAATTTACTGGCGGCGGCTCAGGAAGTCGAAAAGCTGCACATTCTTTACGGCACGGGTCAGTTGACCGATGAGCGGATATTGAAGTCGGTGGCCGATAGCGCCCGTTACGATGTCTTTGACTTGACCGAGCAGGTACTAAGAGGCCAGATCAACAAGGCATTTCGTGTTCTGATGGGCCTGAGGGGGGAAGGCATTGCATCCGCCGTGGTGCTCTGGGCAGTCGCCCGGGAATTGCGTTTGCTCAACACACTGAAATCGGAACTCAATGCAGGCGCTTCGGCTGAATCCCTGTTCAGCAAATACCGCCTATGGGACAGTCGAAAGGCCGCTGTAAACCTTGCCCTCCAGCGACTGAACCAGAACATGATCCACCAGGCCATCCTGCTTTCCGGGCGGGCCGACCGCATCATCAAGGGGATGGCGCCAGGCGATGAATGGGATGCCCTGCTGACCCTCTGCATCAGCCTGATGAAGCCCCAGGGACCCTCCACCACCACTCGACATTAATCCGGACATTGGCCATGCCAGACTCACTGAAATCTACCTTGCGCACCATTGGCGAAAATGCACGCACCGCAGCCCGAATGATAGGCCGCACCGAAACTGCGGCCAAAAATCAGGCGTTGCTGGCCATCGCTGCGGCACTAGAGGCCGGCGCGGCTAATCTGATCAGCGAAAACCAGAGGGATTTGGAAGCAGGCCGCCAGAATCAACTCGACAGCGCCATGCTGGAACGTCTGGAGCTGACTCTGGCCCGTATCAACGCGATGGCGGATGGTGTCCGGCAAGTTGCTGCCCTGCCCGATCCAGTCGGTGAGATCACTCATCTGACCTATCGCCCCTCCGGCATCCAGGTGGGCCGAATGCGGGTGCCGCTTGGCGTCATCGGAATCATTTACGAGTCTCGCCCTAACGTCACGGCCGATGCCGCAGCACTCTGCCTGAAATCGGGCAATGCCTGCATCCTTCGTGGCGGCTCGGAATCCATCCATTCCAATCAGGCCATTGCTGCCTGCATCCGATCCGGACTCGAATCGGTAGGGCTTCCGGCCGACGCGGTGCAACTGATTCCGACCACCGACCGGGCCGCCGTGGGCGAACTTCTTCAACTCGACGACTGCATCGATGTGATCGTACCGCGCGGCGGCAAGGGTCTGATCGAACGCATCATGGCGCAATCGCGCATTCCGGTCATCAAGCACCTGGACGGTATCTGCCATGTCTATATCGACGATCACTGCGATCTGGGAAAGGCCCAGCGCATTGCAATCAATGCCAAGACCCAGCGCTATGGGGTCTGCAATGCCATGGAAACCCTGCTGGTGGCCCGGCGCATCGCACCGATCGTTTTGCCGGAACTTGCGAGGCAGCTGATCGAAAAAGGGGTGGAATTGCGTGGCTGTCCAAAAACCCTCGAAATCGTCCCGGAGGCAACGGCGGCGACAGAGGAGGATTGGGACACCGAATACTTAGCCCCCATTCTTTCGGTGCGTGTCGTGGCGGATATTGACGAAGCCATGGACCACATCCACCAGCACAGCTCCGGACATACAGAATCCATCGTGACCGAGGATTATTCGCGCGCCCGGCGGTTTCTCCGTGAGGTTGATTCCAGCTCGGTCATGGTGAATGCCTCGACGCGGTTCGCCGATGGCTTTGAATATGGCCTGGGGGCTGAAATCGGCATCTCCACCGACAAGCTGCACGCTCGCGGGCCGGTCGGCCTTGAAGGGCTGACCTCACAAAAATTCGTGGTACTGGGCGAAGGCCACATCAGGGGCTAGATTTACCTGACAGCCGCTGGGTCATGGCGTCAATCTCATGATCGGAGTCTACGGCGGGACGTTCGACCCCGTCCATTTCGGGCACCTGCGAACGTCACTCGAAGTGCGGGAAGCGCTTGAGCTGGATGAGTTGCGGTTTGTGCCGTGCCAAATCCCCCCTCATCGCGGTGCGCCGGGCGCAACGCCGGAGCAACGAGTCGCCATGCTGCGGGCAGCCTTGACCGGTGCGCCCTACGGCGTCCGGATCGATACGCGCGAGCTGGAACGTGCCGGCCCTTCGTTCATGTTCGACACGCTCTCCTCCATACGAGACGACATCGGCAGCAAGACCCCGCTGGCGCTGATCGTTGGCTCGGATGCCTTCCACGGTCTGCACCGCTGGCACCGCTGGCAGTCACTCATCGGGCTTGCGCACATTGTGGTGATGCAACGGCCGGGCACTGAACCGACATGGCCACTGGAACTGGATGTTTTTTTCGCCCATCGCCTCTGCCAACGGCCCAAAGACCTCAAGACCCAGCCCGTCGGGCTGATTCACTTCATGGTGGTGAGTCAACTGGAAATATCGGCCAGCCACATCAGGCAGTTGCTCGGGCAACAGAAAAGTGCCCAATATCTGACGCCAGAACCCGTTCTAGGGCTGATCGAGCAATATCATATTTATCGCCCCCCAGGATAAGAAGTACGCTCGATTTTGGTAGTCATACATCAGAATGCTTGCCCGAAGGAGAACTGAAACATTTGCAGCCGGTCACCCTGAACGCTATTGAGGGGTTTGGCGACGCTGACGCCCAGCGCACCGAACGGGGAGATCCAACGGGCGAGCAACCCGGGCGAATAACGCAGGAAATCGCCTTTAGCCTCAGCGAAGCAGGGGGTTCCACCCCCCTCCGCAATCCCTTTCGGCGACGCTACCTGGAAGGCTTCACAATAGACGTTACCGATATCAACAAAAGCACCGATTCGCATGTTCTTGCTGTCCTCCAGAAAAGGAATGGGCGCCAGCAACTCTATGGAGCTAACGATTTTACTTGACCCACCCAAAGAGAGCCCGCCCCCTACCCCCAATTCATTAGGTAGTGTCCGGGGACCGAGAGAACTGGGATAAAACCCGCGCATCACTTGGGGGCCGCCGGCAAAGTAGTTTTCCCAAAAGGGCAAGCCCGGGGTGCCACTGTAGCTGCCACCATAAGCAACCTCGGCCATGACCATCAAGGTCAGATCCTTGGCAACCGGGAAATAATGCTGAGTCTTGGCACTCCCCTTGAAAAAGTTGACGCTATCCTTGCCGAAAACGGGCGGTGTTGCCAGAAACGACACCCGCTCCGCACCGCCGTCCGTCGGAAATATCGCCCTGTTCAGGGTGTCGTGGACATAACCCACGGCTATGGGTATGTAATTGAACCCATACGAGCTGTCCGGCGGAGTCGTCGTATAGTTCCTGATGTACTCAAGAATTTCCCGTGATGACTGGTTACTCACCCTGAGATTGGTATAGTTATAATCGAGGTTAAAGCGGATGCTGTCGAACTCGCTCAGGGGTATCCCCAGGTTTGTACCCACCTGACCGGTATCCGTTGCATAGTTCGCAAGATTGATGACATAGGCATCCATCTTTCGATAGGAAAGGTCAAATCCACTACTCACCCCATCCAGCGTCGTGTAAGGGTTCAAATAGCTGGCCTGGTAAATCGTATTGATACGACTATTATTGAAGTTGAATCCGACTCGTTTACCGGTACCGAATACATTATCTTGCGTCACATTGGCATTGAAGATGATGCCCTGCTGCTGTGAGTAGCCAACACCTGCCATGATATTACCTGACGATTTCTCGACAATATTGTAGTTGACATCAATCTGGTCAGAGGTACCCGGGACTGCTGGCGTTTCCACATTGACCTCCTGAAAATACCCCAATCGTTCAAGTCGGGTCTTGGACCGCTCGATCTTGGTACTCGAGGCCCATGCGGATTCCATCTGCCGCATCTCACGCCGCAATACTTCATCCCGAGTCCGGGTATTTCCCCGGAAAGTCACTCGACGCACATAGACCTGCTTGCCGGGATCGACAAAGAATGTCATCCCGACGGTTTTGTTTTGCTCATTGATCTCGGGAACCATATTGACGTTAGCGAAGATATACCCCTCGTCCCCCAATCGATCGGAGATGGCTTTCTGGGTTTCCGTCGCCAGCCGCCGGGAAAAGGTGTCACCCGGCCCGATTGCCACAAGGGGAGTGATTTCTTCCGGCCGGATGATCAGCTTGCCGGTGACCTTGGCCTCGCTGACCTTGTAAACATCACCCTCCTTGATGTTGACAGTCAGGTACATCTCCTTCTTGTCGGGCGTCATGGCGACCTGAGTGGATTCGATCTGGGAATTGATATAGCCACGATCCAGATAAAACGACCTCAACCGCTCAAGGTCAGCCGACAACTTCTGCTTCGAGTACTGATCGTCCTTGGTATAAAAGGATAGAAGGTTGCCGGTCGTCAGCTCGAACTGACTCAGCAATTCCTCATCCGAATAGGCGTTATTGCCGACGATATTGATTTGCTCAATCGTCGCCACTTTCCCCTCGGAGATATTGATATTGACAGCCACCCGGTTACGCGGCTGATCGGTGACGCTAGACTCGACATTGACCCCATATTTTCCGCGACTGTAATACTGTCTGCGCAGTTCCTGTTCCACCTTGTCCAGCACCGCGCGATCGAATACTTTGCCTTCCACCAGACCGATACCTTTCAGCGCCTTCTTTAGATCGTCAGTACTGATATCCTTATTGCCATCGATTTGCACGCTGGAGATAGAGGGTCGTTCCTCGACAATCACGACCAGGGTATTGCCGTCCTGCTCTAGGCGAACATCCTTAAAGAAACCGGTTTTGAAAAGCGCCTTGATGCTTTCCGACGACTGCCGTTGATCGAAATCATCCCCGACCTTGACTGGCAAATAGTTGAAAACAGTTCCTGGCGCCACTCGCTGCAACCCTTCGATTCGAATATCCTCGATGGTGAAGGTATCCGCTGCGAATATCGCCGTCGCGCTCAATATGAACAGGATGAACAAAGCGACGATGCGAAGTAATCGGTGCATAGTGGGACGTTCTCGGAAACTAGTTGGGAGTCGGGGATAGGCTTCTGCCGGGGCGATATCGCCTTACCGCCCTCGCCCAATACAATTCAACCCGCGCGCAAGTCGCGCTCGACCTCATCAATACTGATATGGCGAATATTTTTGCCCATGGCGTAATAGATAACGTATTCACAGATATTACAGGCACGGTCACCCACCCGCTCCAATGCACGCGCCGCCCACATGATGTTGAGCGAAACCGGAATGGATCTGGGATCTTCCATCATGAAGGTAATCTGCTGTCGCATGATGCTCTCGTACTCGCGGTCCACCTGGCGATCTTCCTGAACCACCCGCAGGGATTCATCCACATCGATGCGCGCAAAGGCGTCCAGCGACTCACGCAGCATCTGTCGCGCATGCTGGGCCAGTTGTTGCAGATCGGTGAGCTGATTCTTCTTGGGGAAGTGATCGACCAGGTCCACAGCAATCCGTGCAATGCGCTTGGCCTCGTCACCAATGCGTTCAAGATCGGTAATGGTCTTGATGACCGCCACCACCAGCCGCAGGTCACGCGCCGCCGGTTGTCTCAATGCCAGAATCTGCGTGCATTCCTCATCGATGGCGACTTCCATCGAATTGACCTTGTAATCGTCACTGATGACCCTCTCGGCCAGTTCAATATCACTTTCCAGCAGGGCGATGACGGCCGACTCGATCTGCGCCTCGACCAATCCCCCCAAAGTCAGCACCCGGTTGCGTATGGCAAGCAACTCATGGTCATACTGCTTGGAGATATGGTGATGACTGAGGTCAAACTCAGCTTCGGAAACTATCGTCATGATGGGCGCCTGCAGCGGGAAGGAACAAGGAAAAAGGTCGCTGACCTTTCACGATTATAGTCCAACTCCGTGAAAAATCCGTGAAAAACCCGGTTAACCGTCAAGCGTCCAAACAGACCACATAACCCGTAATTTCAGCGCGGTCGTGATACAGCTGACGGAATTCCAGTCGATAGCGACGGCCTGCCTGGGCAAGTCGTGACTCGATCAGTTCACGGCTCTGCCGGACGCACTCATACCGTTTTTTCATGGGTAGCTTGAGATTGAACAGCGCATGCCGGCAATGTCCCTGAGCCAGCCAATCCGCCATTAGAGCCGCGATCCGCAAAGGCTGCTCGACCATATCGCAGACCAGCCAGTCCACCGGCTTGACCGGGCGGTAACGGAATCCATCCACCCGCAAATGCTCGACAATCCCCGAATCCAGCAGGACGGGATCAATCGCCCCATTGTCGACCGCGATGGTTCGAATGTGTCGATGCACCAACTGCCAGGTCCAGCCGCCCGGCGCAGCGCCAAGGTCCACTGCCGTCATACCGGGCCGGAGATCCTGATCCGGCAATTGCACGAACACCTGGAACGCCTCATCCAGCTTCAGCGTAGACCGGCTGGGCGCCCCCCTGGGAAACTTCAAGCGAGGGATCCCCATCAGCCAAGGAGAAGCATCCGTGACGTTGGACAAGCCGACGCATACCGAGGTAGCGCTGAGAAAAAACACATGCAGCCGAGGCAGATGCCGGTTACCCAGGAGTTGCTCGCGCTCCAGGGCGCGGCGCAGTGGCAAGGCGAATTTGCGCAGGAACACCGAGAGCGATTTGGCCTCATTGGTGTCGGCCGTTTCGAGGAATAATTCAGAAAACCGCAGCTCCGATGCCCGAATGATCGACATCAAGGGGGTCAGACGGTCCTCCGGCGGCAAGTTTTCATTGCTGCCGAGAACGTAGATCAGCTGCCGCGCAAACATCAGGTCGCCAAATCGCAAATTCTGCCGCAAGCGCTCGCAAGCGTCCTCCCCCTGCGGCATGAACCGGACAAAGCCGCTGCCCTCCGCCGCCTTCACATAGCCATGGACACCCAGCAAACCGGCCTGCTCAATGATGTCCGCAGCACACTCCTTCTCGAATCCCGGACGGCAATAGAGCAATACGCTCTCGGTTCTGATTCCGGACGAATGGGTCATGATGGAAAAACTCCAGGCTCGGCAAACAATTCGATTTCGACCATATCACCTGGCTCCGCCCCGGTGGATTCGGACGGCAGCACGATAAAGCAATCAGCTCGACTCATCGAAGTCAGCCGATGGCTGCCTTGACCCGCCAGGGCAGAGACACCCGGGACGCCATCAACCCAATCGACGACGCCGCGCTGAAACTCAAGCCGACCCGGCGATTTACGCAGACGATTCCGGCATGTCACCCGCCAGCGCAGGGGCCGCATGGCAACCGCACCCGCCATGCGAAGCAGCGCCGGGCGGGCCAGCTGCAGAAAGGTCACCATCATCGACACCGGGTTACCCGGCAGACCAAAGATAGGCGTGCTGCCGAGGCGTCCAAACACAAACGGTTTGCCCGGCTTGATCGCCACCTTCCAGAATTCCACCTGACCGAGCTCGCGAAGGAGTTCAACAACATGATCCGCTTCACCCACGGACGCACCGCCGGTGGTCATCAATACATCAGCCTGCCCGGCCCCCTGCAGCAGGGCCCGCCGAATGGTGTCGCGGTCATCTCCCACTCGCCCCAAGTCGATCGGCTCGATGCCCATCTCCGACAGCAGCGCATGCAAAACCGGGCGATTGCTCTCATAAATGAATCCAGGAGCCAACTGGTCACCAGGATCCGCCAGCTCTTCGCCAGTAGCCAGGAAAGACACGCGCAGGCGCCGAACCACGGCAACCTCTTTGCAGCCTGCCACGGCCAGCAAGCCGAGGTCTGCCGGACGCAGGATTTTGCCAGCCGGTAACAGGCGATCACCCCGCTTCAGCTCTTCACCCTGATGGCGAACATTCGCACTCGGCCTCAACGGCCCCGAGGGATTCAGAACCACCATCGAGCCCTGGCGTTCTGTTTCCTCCTGAACCATGACCGCATCTGCCCCCTCGGGCAGGGGGGCGCCGGTAAAAATCCGAACACACTCTCCGTGACCGACGACCCCCGAAAACGGTTGGCCCGCGAAAGCCGACCCCATGGTTCTCAGAGTTGCACCGGGAAGCGCTTCGCTGGCACGGAGGGCATAACCATCCATGGCTGAATTGGTAAAACATGGCAGATCCAGAGGTGAACTGACATCGGCCGACAAGACACGACCCAGCGCCTGAACCAATGGAAGCCACTCCTCGCCCTCGATAGGCTGAACGTTTTCCAGCAATCGTTCGACCGCCCGCTCAAGACTGAGCAGGCCGGTGGGGTTATCGCAAATCGAGGACACGACGGGCGCGCGGAAGGAATACTTGCAAAATGAAATCCGCCACCGCTTGCGGCTGATTCAGGTCGAGACAAGGGATAGTCGGCGCCGGCACCAGTTTGGCATCGGTGGCAATCGCAAGAATCTGCGCATCCTCCGGATACAACAAAGGATGCCCTAGTGACGGGCGATGCAGTTCCAGCTTGGGCAAGACTTCGCGCTTGAAGCCCTCGACCAGCAACAGATCAAGCTCGCTCTGATTCAAGTGGAGCAACTCTTCGTTTAGGGAAGGATCCCGCGGCACGGCATGATCGGTCATGATCACCCGGCGGCGCGATGAGCAGAGCATGACGGGACTGGCTCCGGCCTGGCGCAACTCAAAACTGTCCTTCCCCGGGGTGTCGACCTCGAACGCGTGGTGCGCGTGCTTGATGAGCCCGATCCGCAAGCCTTCGTTCTTGAGCAAGGGAATCAACTGTTTCAGCAGCGTGGTTTTGCCCGTGCCACTGAGGGCGGCAAACCCCAGCAGGGGCACTTTCGCATGGGTCATTCCCGGCATGACAGCCGGCGCGTCAACAGCATTCATCAAACGAGACCGTAATAGTCTTTGTACCACTCCACAAAGCGCGCGATTCCCGTCTCGATTGAGGTCTTCGGCGCATAGCCGACATCCCGCCGCAGATCGTCAACATCCGCGAAAGTGGCCGGCACATCACCATCCTGCATCGGCAGGAAGTTTTTTTCTGCCTTTTTGCCAAGGCAGTCCTCGATCACCTCGATAAAGCGCATCAGCTCAACGGGCTCGTTGTTGCCGATGTTATAGAGCCGATAGGGCGCCTTGCTGGTACCAGGATCGGGGTGGTCGCCACTCCACTCGGGGCTGGCTGTCGCCACGCGATCCAGCGTCCGCAACACACCTTCGACAATATCGTCGATATAGGTGAAATCGCGCTTGTGTTTGCCGTGATTGAAAACATCGATCGGCTTCCCGGCCAGAATGCTGCGGGTAAACATGAACAATGCCATGTCCGGACGACCCCAAGGCCCATAAACGGTGAAGAAGCGCAGCCCGGTGGTAGGCAGGTTGAACAAATAGCTGTAAGTATGGGCCATCAATTCATTGGCCTTCTTGGTCGCCGCGTAAAGACTGACCGGGTGGTCGACATTCTGGTGAATGGAAAACGGCATCTGGGTATTGGCGCCGTAGACGGAGCTGGACGAGGCATACACCAGATGCTCGACCGAATGATGCCGACAGGCCTCAAGGATATTACAGAAGCCCGCCAGGTTAGCATCGATGTAGGCATGAGGATGGGTCAGCGAGTAGCGGACCCCGGCCTGGGCGGCCAAATTGACGACCCGTTGCGGTTGGTGTCGGGCAAATGCGGCAAACAGGGCATCACGATCCTCCAGTGCAATCCGCACCTCGGTGAAACCCGGCTGATTCGTGAGCCGCGCCAGCCGCGCCTCTTTGAGATTGACGTCGTAGTAATCGTTGACGTTATCAACGCCGATCACTTCATCGCCACGGGCAAGCAATACCTGCGCAAGAGAGGAGCCAATAAAACCGGCGGTGCCAGTCACCAGAATTTTCATGCGAGCGAGATTCCTGTGAATAGATCGAAGCCGGTGAACCGGCCCAAAAAGGAGACTAATTTAGCACTCGACGCCCCCAAGGAACGAAAACATCCGAAATCATTTCGACCCCACGGGTCCTTATCCCGCGACAGCATTCTGCCCCCCCGCCGCAGCCGCCAGCCCAACCAGCGGTACTAGGCTCAGGCTAGACGGACGGGAAATGATACGTTATAATGTAGCTGACTCACCATGTCATGAATGCACGATGATGCGTGGGCATCACCCCAATCTATGCATAACATCGCGAGATGTCGACTTCAGGGTGGGCATCTATCAGGCATCGGGTTATTTAGTGTAGATCTCAGGAATGCTTGGAAAATTAATTTTTTGGAAAGTCGCTATGAAATTCAATAAAAGCTTATTTGCATTGGCTTGTGTTTTAACACTGTCCGTGTTCGCAAATCAGGTGTCTGCCGCAACACTAATCCCACTTGCTGGAAAAACAGAGGTCCAGCTTTCGAGCGACCTGGTTGGCGCGTTGACCAGTCTCGGTGTGACGCCTGAGGCCTTAAAGCCGGGGACATTGTCAAAGAGAGGGATAGCTGCTTTTCCCATAACGACCGGTGCGCTTGAAGGGCTTAGAGGGGAGATCGACCACAGTGGAGGTCTAACCTTTTCAGCCGGGGAGACTCACGTAGTTGTGAGCAGTTTTGTCATTGATCTTCTTGGTCCAAAGCCGGTGTTGACTGGTTTAGTGATTGCCAACAGCAACATTTTGGCCAGAGCTCCTCTTTTTGACCTAGATACCAACGCATTAGATGTTTTGTCAAAAGGCAAGAGAGTGGTCTTGAGCAATGTTGGGTTGACCCTCAATAAAAATGCTGCGGATTTACTGAATCAGGTTTTTGGTGTCACTGCCTTCACTGAAGGTTTACCGATTGGTAAAGCTAAAGTCCGGATCACCAATTCGATGCCTGACTACGATGATCATGATCATCACCATCATGATCATTAATGCCCTTTAGTGCAAAGCCAAACTCAATGTAAGGGCAGTTTTCTTGTATTCGGCTAGCTCGTTCACGAGTTTGCAGACTTGTGAGTACTATGCTCAGAGCCTAGAACAGCAGAAGTGTGGAGTTGGTACCGGCTATTCAACTGACTGGCCGCCCCCGATATTGTACCCGGGTACCGATTCTCGGGGCTAGGCGTACTGACTCCCTGCGATACCGCCAAGGACTGAAGGGTTAGATGGCTTCTCATGTACTACTTTTGCTTGTTCAGGATCAACTCAGCAGAGAAGGCCAAGTAGTTTGCAAATGGAATCGCTGGCAGGGTCTTGGTTGCCGGCACATACTTTTCACAAGTGCCATCGGGAGAAGTGGTCGGAATGTTGGTGATGTCCTCATAGTAGACGCCCCGAGTCTCCCTTTTGCTCAGGATCATGCACTCCCCGGCATTGCATTTTGCGTACTGCTTGTTTACGACTGGTACGCTAGGTGGCAAGGACAGCTCTCCAGGACAAGTGATCGGCTGACCCGCTAAGGTCATGCCGGTGAGAGCCCATTACCCAGCCAAGGCGGCACGCTTTGATGCCTGCTTGGCAGGTGGTCAGGGCAAGTAAGCAGCCCGCGAAGGCAATGGCAAGAGCGGATGATTTCATTGATGTCACTCAGTGATTTTTTTAGAGCGAGATCCCGTGTTGAAATCTGGGTTCGTCATCGCCTCATGCCATGACTTTCCCGGCCTTCACGGGGATAGCGCAACGACAGTGACGCCAAGGTCTGTATTCACGTCACCCGATCCAAACGCTGACACACATTAGGTGAGAGGCCTCTCAAAACCTCAACCGGCTGCTGTCGGCCTTTTCACAAAGACCACCAATAAGTCGTAAGCCGGTGCCAATTCTCGGAGTCCGGTGCTTAGCCCTAAGGAGTTGTGTACGCTATTCGCTGATAGCATACAGAGTCCGTCATGCGCCAAACTCAACATCCACCCGTCTTCCTCAGTTAAAGTTTCGGCTGGACTCCCATCACGGCTGAAGATTACGTCGATATTCCCTTGTCTCTGAATGACGTTCTGGTCAATCCCACAGCGGCAACCTTGTTCATGCGTCCCGCTTACAACGGCATGGCGGGCAACCACTATCCCCCCGGCGCTCTGCTGATCGTCGACAAGCCTGCGACCCCGAGAGGTGGCTCCGTGGTGGTTGCATATGTTGCTGGGGATTTGCTGCTCAGGCGGCTTGTTACACGTGGACGGTCAGGATGGCTCTTCCCGGCCAACGCTGGTCACAGACCCATCTAGCTCAAGGAGGGGCTGGGGTACCGCACTCCCGGTATCTCGCCATCGGATTCACAGTTGTTGAAGCTTTTTGGGCTGGGTTCGCTTCGTCAGCACTGGATCGGTTATGCAGGGCCAGAGGGGTTGAGATACCATTATTGCTTTGGTGAGCCGGAAACCGCTGGAACAAAATCTCAGCCCGCACAGGCCCATCTGCCCGCCATAACAACCCAAAAAGACAACAACATGGCCATCCTACGAGTTTTTATGCTCGCGCTTACCCTCATCACCCTTCCAGCCGTTCAGGCAGAAACGGCCACCCGCTATATCGGTGCAAGCGGACCTGCCGAACTGCGGACTGGCCTGGCTAAAAAGGACAAGACCATCAAGACCCTGGAGCCGGGAACCCCGGTCCAGATTTTGAAGCTGAATTCCAAGCTGGGCTATGCCAGGGTGCAACTCGCTAGTGGCGAGAGCGGCTGGATTGCCAGCCGATCAATGACCACTGAAGCGCCCGTCATGAAACCCAGCCAAGATTCAGAACAGGCAACCGCTTCGGAAGCGCCTACAAAAACGCCCCGGCAACTTCAGGCCGAGCTCAAGCGGCTCGAAACCGAACTCATCGCCGTGCATCAGGCTTCTGCCAATGTGCTCCGCATCCAGGCGGAACGGGACCAGCTTCAGGAAAGCTTGATTGCGCAAAGAAAGGAGCTGGAGGCGGCGCTGCGGGATAAAAACGCGCTGACCGCCGATCAGAAACAGGCCTGGTTTCTGATCGGCAGCGGCGTGCTCTTGGCCGGCATTCTGCTAGGAGTTCTCTTACCCAGACTCAGCTTACGACGCCGGAGCCAGTGGAACTCCTTCTGAACCAGACCCAAACCCATCCCCCCCATCAGAATTAACTCTACCCGGTAACTTTTCAGTCATGAGCAACCAACAGGACAAAACCCGCCCCTTTTCATCCCAGATCGTCGACGGCATGGAGCGCGCGCCCAGCCGCGCCATGCTGCATGCCGTCGGCTTCACCGATCAGGATTTCGCCAAACCTCAGGTAGGCATCGCCTCGACCTGGAGCATGGTGACGCCCTGCAACATGCACATCAACAAACTGGCCGATCATGCCGCCAAAGGTGTCGATGGCCACGGCGGCAAGGCGGTGATCTTCAACACCATCACCATCTCGGATGGCATTTCGATGGGCACCGAGGGCATGAAATACTCTCTGGTATCCCGCGAGGTCATTGCCGACTCGATCGAGACGGTCGTCGGCTGCCAGGGCTTTGACGGCCTCGTCGCCATTGGGGGCTGCGACAAGAACATGCCGGGGTGCATGATCGGTATCGCGCGCCTGAACCGCCCGGCCATCTTCGTCTATGGCGGCACCATCCTGACCGGCTGCCATGGCGACAAGAAACTCGACATCGTCTCCGTATTCGAAGCGGTCGGCGCACGCGCCAATGACCAAATTGACGATGCCGAACTCAAGGCCATCGAGTCCAAGGCCATACCTGGGCCGGGCTCCTGCGGCGGCATGTACACGGCCAACACCATGGCCTCCGCGATCGAGGCACTGGGCATGAGCCTGCCCGGCAGTTCCGCGCAGGCGGCCATCTCCGGTGACAAGCAACGCGATTGCGAAGAGGCCGGCGCGCAGGTTCTGAAACTGCTGGAAGCCGGCATCCGCCCCCTCGACATCATGACCAAGCCGGCCTTTGAGAACGCCATCACCGTGGTCATCGCCCTCGGCGGATCGACCAATGCCGTGCTGCACCTGCTGGCCATGGCCGATACCTGCGGCGTGGACTTGACCCTGGATGATTTCACCCGCATCGGCAAGAACGTGCCGCTGCTCGCCGACCTGAAACCCAGCGGCAAATACGCTATGGCGGAGTTGGTCGAAATCGGCGGCATCCAGCCGCTGATGAAAATCCTGCTCGACGCCGGCCTGCTTCACGGCGACTGCCTGACCGTGACCGGCAAGACCCTGGCCGAGAATCTGGCGAACGCCCCCACCTATCCCGCCGGTCAGGACATGATCCGGCCATTGGACAACCCTATAAAGAAAGATAGCCATCTGGTGATTCTGCGTGGCAATCTGGCGTCGGACGGCGCCGTCGCCAAGATCACCGGCAAGGAAGGGCTTCGCTTTACTGGTTTGGCCCGTGTTTTCGATTGCGAGGAACTGGCCCTCAAAGCCATCCTCGACGGCACAATCAAAAAGGGGGATGTCATCGTCATCCGCTACGAAGGCCCCAAGGGGGGCCCCGGCATGCGGGAGATGCTGTCACCGACCTCTGCCGTCATGGGCAAGGGCCTGGCCAAGGATGTGGCATTGATCACTGATGGCCGCTTCTCTGGCGGGACCCATGGATTTGTCGTCGGCCATATTACGCCGGAAGCCTATTCCGGCGGCACCTTGGCCATTGTCCGAGACGGCGATGAGATCACCATCGACGCCGAGAACGCCGAAATCTCACTGCACGTGCCGGATGCCGAGATTCAGTCACGTCTGGCCGCCTGGAAGCGACCCGCACCCCGCTACACGCGCGGGGTGTTGGCCAAGTTCGCCAAACTGACCGCATCCGCTTCCGAAGGCGCCGTGACCGACAAGCATCTCGGCGATTTCTGAGCCGGTTAGCCCCATGAACCGGCGCTTGCCCTCGATACCTGAGATGATCGGCACCCTGATCGGGGAACCCTCGATCAGCAGTGCTGATCCTCATCATGACCAGGGCAATCTGGGCGTCATCCATCGCCTGGCCGAATGGGCCGAGTCGCTGGGATTTCGTGTTGAAATCGATCCGGTCAACGACCGGAAGGCCAATCTGATTGCGACGCTTGGCGCCTCAGCTGCCGATGACATCGCGGGTGGCCTCGTGCTCTCGGGGCACACGGATACGGTCCCCTGCAACCCGGGACTCTGGTCCAGCGACCCGTTCATGGCAACGGAACGTGATGGCCGGATTTATGGCCTGGGCAGCGCGGACATGAAATCCTTCTTCGCGCTCATCCTCGAAGCCGCCTCACAGTTTCAAGCCCAGGATCTCCAGCGCCCACTGGTCCTGCTTGGCACGGCCGACGAGGAGAGCTCGATGTCGGGCGCGCGACAATTGCTGAATCAGAACCGTCAATTGGGACGACAGGCGGTTATTGGCGAACCCACTGGGCTGAAACCCATCCGCATGCACAAGGGCGTGATGATGGAGTCGATCATGGTACGCGGCCAGGCCGGACACTCCAGCAACCCGGCATTGGGCGCGAACGCCATCGTCGGCATGCAGGCGGTGATGACCGAATTACTCGTCTTCCAGCAGGAACTGCAGGCGCGATATCGGAACACAGCCTTCGAGGTCGATTACCCGACCATCAACCTTGGCGCCATTCACGGGGGGGACAACCCGAACCGCATCTGCGGGGCCTGTGAACTGCTGATCGACATTCGTCCGCTCCCGGGCATGGACATCGATACACTGCATGAGGCTTTATGCCAGCGACTGGAGGGAATACTGGCCCGGGACCCGAGGCTTTACCTGGAGGTCAAGCGGCTTTTTCCGGGATTGCCTGCCTTTGAAACGTCGGCAGATAACGACATGACCCGGAGTTGCGAGGCATTCAGCGGCCAATCAGCCGGTGCGGTGGCGTTCGGTACCGAGGCGCCGTTTCTTGACCAACTCGGCATGCAGACGATTGTCATGGGGCCTGGCTTTATCGACCAGGCCCACCAGCCGGATGAATACCTGCCGCTAGAGCATATCCCCCCGGGCATCGATCTTCTGTCCCGGCTCATTCATCGCTACTGCTTGAGCCCCCATCAGTAAATCCGAGGCTGCCCCCCAACAAAAAAGCGCCCGAGGGCGCTTTTTGTTTGTGCCACGCCCATCGACGCCGATCACTCAGGCGTTATTTTTGGCGTAATCGCTAATTTTCTGCGTCAGCTTGTTCAGCAGGGCATCAAAACCCTCCCGATCGATAACGCTGGTGTACTGAGCCTTTTTCAAGGCCAGATCGCTGATACCGTCGACCACAATGTTGATGATGTGCCACTGGCCATTGAACTGACCGACAAAATACTCGAACTTGATCGGCTTTTCATTGGGGGCAACGAGATTGTAGCGCAGCAGCAACTTTCCATTCTTGACGTCCTGACTGGAATCGAACTGGAAGGATTCACCCCCATATTCCTTGAACTGGGCGGCATAGGTAGCGACGCTCAGGTCAGTCAACTTGTCCATGAAGGCAAGCTTCTGCGGCTGCTCCAGTTTTTTCCAGTGCGTGCCGAGCGCTATCAGCGACACCGCCTCGAACTCGAAGGTGTCTTTGACCACCGGATCAAGTTTTTTGTAGCGGCCCGTGTAGCCGAGTTTCTGTCCACCCTTCATGACTTCCATCAGGGTGCCGTTCAAGCGATCAACGGGCTTGCGGGCCTCTGCCAAGTTGTCTGCCTGGGCAAAAAAAGGCCACAAAACAAGAAGCCAGAAAGCCGGAAAATACTTCAGGATCATGCCTCTAACCTCACTCAAAAATTGGAGAACATCCTAGCATAAACAAGCCTTTTCACCCCAAGGCAAGACGTAATAGGCCAGAACGCGCCTTGCTCCGCTTCCATAGAAGCCTGCTGACGTGATAATGTAACATCACTATCCGATTTGAAGAGGCTCTCTCACCATGCGCAAACTGATCCCCTGGCTTTACCTGCTTGGCCTGCCAGTGACGGCTGTTGCGGCGGTCACGGCCGAAGAACCGACCGAAGTTTCGACAGAAAGCGCCGATATCGATGGCAAGAACACGGGCAAAAAAAAGGCTAAAAAATCGCCTCAAAAAGAGATAGACGCCGAACAACCCCATCAACTCCAGGAAGTCGTGGTAGAGAGCGAACCGCTTGAGCGGACCATTGGCAGCCTGGCCAGACCCGTTTCGGTATTGAAAGACGCGGAACTTCGTCAGCAAATGGGGCCTACCATCGGTGCCACGCTGACGCAGGAACCGGGCATCAACAGTCAATCCTTCGGCCCCGGCGTGGGCCAACCGGTCATACGCGGTCTGGCAGGACCGCGCGTGCGAATCATGGAAAACGGCATTGGCAACAATGATGTATCCAACATCAGCCCCGACCATGCCAACAGCATCGAACCGTCGCAGGCCGAGCGCATCGAAATTCTCCGCGGCCCTTCGACGCTGCTCTATGGCAGTGGCGCAATAGGCGGTGTCGTCAATGTTATCGACAATCGTGTCCCCGAAAAGAAGGCAGAAAAACCCATCGGCGGCGCACTGAACCAGATCTATAACTCCGCGCTTGACGAAACCTCGAGCTCATTGAAGCTCGAAGGTGGCGAATCCGAGGTGGCCTACCATCTGGATGGCTTCTATCGGAACAGCGGCAATGAAATTATTGGCGGCCAGGCCATTGATGAGCCGGCGGCCCGAATGTATGACCCGGCCATTGCCGAGGCGCCCTATCTGCAAAACACCAACGGGTTTGTTCCCAACACCAATGCGCGTGCCAAGGGCGGCACGGCGGGTCTCTCCTGGGTAGGCGACCCGGGCTACGCCGGGGTCGCGGTCAACTACCTGGAAAACAACTATGGCGTTCCACCCATCGGCGTTCCCGGCGAACCCGATATCCGCATCAACCTCTGGCAGACCAAATACGATTTTCGCGGCGGTATTGATAACCCATTCGAGTATGCCGAGAAGCTGAAGGTCAAGTTTGGGTACACCGACTACAAGCACATCGAATTGGAAGGCGGGGAAACCGGCACCACCTGGAAAAGCGACTCCTATGAAAGCCGAATCGAACTGACCCACAAACCCATCGGCCCCTTCAAGGGCCAGTGGGGTTTCCAGTCCGTCAATGGCACCACCTCGGCCACCGGAGAGGAGGCCACGATTCCGCAAACCGATATCGCCAACTACGGCGTCTTTGCGGTCGAAACCCTGGAAACCGACCCGCTGACCTACGATTTCGGCTTCCGTATCGAGCCGCAAACCGTGACCCCGACCGCCTCCAGCGGCTATCTGGGCCGGAGTTTCCTGCCCGTCAGCGGATCTCTCTCAGGGCTCTGGAAAGTTGACCCATCAAACAACCTCAGCCTGGCCTTTACGGAATCCCAACGTGGCCCGCAGGCACAGGAGCTCTATGTCAATGGCGTTCATCACGCGACCCGCGCCTTTGAAATCGGCAACCCGAACCTCAACATGGAAACTTCATTCAATCTGGAGCTCGGCTACACCTTCAAGCAAGACTGGGTGAACGCCCAGTTCAACCTATTCAATAACTGGGTCAATGACTACATATACGCTCAATACACCGGAGAATTGAGCGGCGACGACCACGAGGATCATAACGACCACGAGGATCATAATGATCATGGCGACCACAATCACGATCATGCGCATGCTCACACAGCCCGAAATAACGCACGAGTTCGGGCCGCGCAAAATCATGTCCACACTGCCTCAGCGTCCAGCATGGACGATCATCACCATGGGGAACTACCAATACTCCAAACCGAGCAGGCCAACGCTTTGTTTCAGGGCTTCGAAGCCAACCTCATGTTTCCCATCATGGAAAACTCCTATGGACTGGTGGATCTGACTTTGTTCGGCGACTACACCCGAGGCACGTTAAGTGCCGGCAATGGCAATGTACCTCGCATGCCACCCCTGCGTTTTGGCACCCAGATCGATTACGTCAAGAACAAATGGTCGACTTTTTTCCGGGTGACACGTGGCCAAGCGCAGGAATATGCGGGCGAAAATGAAACAGAGACCTCAGGCTGGGTGCTGATGAATGTCGGCGTGCAGTATGAGGCTAAATCTTATGCCGACAGCAAATTGCTGTTCTACCTCAAGGGCAACAACCTGCTGGATCAGGACATTCGCAACTCGACCTCCTACCTGAAGAACTTTGCCCCTGAACCCGGGCGAGGGGTGCAGCTAGGCTTCCAGATCAGTTATTGAGAAAAATCATGACCGCAACCGCATCAAGTCAAGCAGCGTCGCGTTTGCCTGTGACCGTGCTCTCCGGGTTCCTTGGGGCCGGCAAGACCACCTTACTCAACCACATCCTTGCCAATCGCGAAGGTCGACGCGTCGCAGTCATTGTCAATGACATGAGCGAGATCAACATTGACGCCGCTTTGGTACGCAATGAAATTCAACTCAACCGCGCCGAGGAAAAACTGGTTGAAATGAGCAATGGGTGCATCTGTTGTACCTTGCGCGAGGACTTGCTCATCGAGGTTGGCAATCTGGCCCGGGAGGGTCGATTCGATTACCTCGTCATTGAATCCACCGGCATCGCCGAACCTCTGCCTATTGCCGAAACCTTCACATTCCGGGATGAGGACGGTCAAAGCCTGTCGGACCTGTCCCGACTGGATACCCTGGTTACTGTCGTCGATGCCGTCAACTTCATGCCCCATTATCTGGAAGCGCCGGATCTTGGTGAAATCGGGCAATCCCTGGGAGAGGACGACACCCGCAACCTGGCTGATCTGCTGGTCGATCAAGTGGAGTTTGCCAATGTCATTCTGGTCAGCAAGGCCGATCTGGTCGGTACCGATGAACTCCGCAGCCTGATGGCCGTGCTCCAACAACTCAATCCCGACGCCCAGGTTCAGCCCATGGTCATGGGGCAAGTGCCATTGGCAGCGATATTTGACACCCACTTGTTTGACTTCAACAAAGCAGAGCAGGCCCCGGGCTGGTTGAAGGAGATGCGGGGTCAGCATGTTCCGGAAACCGAGGAGTACGGCATCCGTGCGTTTAGCTACCGGGCACGTCGACCATTCCATCCGGAGCGGTTTTATTGCTTTCTGCACGAAGGGGGTCATGACAACGGGACGCTCCTGCGCTCAAAAGGATATTTCTGGCTGGCCTCTCGCCATGCCATGGCCGGCACCTGGTCACAGGCCGGCGGCATCATGCACCATGCTGCAGCCGGTCGCTGGTGGGCCGCCGTCCCCCCCGAGCTTTGGCCGGATGACCCGCTAATCTTGTCGGAGATCAAACAGGATTGGGCAGAGCCCTTTGGTGACAGGCGGCAAGAGTTGGTTTTTATTGGGCAGCAATTGGATGAGCCGACCTTAAGAGCCGAACTGGATGCGTGCTTGCTGACCGATGCGGAGTTAGCCGAGGGCCCCGCGATCTGGCAACACTATCCCGATGCCTTCCCGGCATGGCCGACCCTCGCAGACTGAACCATGCAGCACCCAGACCTGCTCGCCATCGCCCTACCAGCACTGGGCGCCGGCTTGGCCGTCAGCGCAGTGGCGTTCTCCGGTGTTTTTGTGCTCTGGCTTACACCCCGCCAATTGGAACGACTGGTACCCAACCTCGTGGGCTTGGCCGTTGGCGTGTTGCTGGGTGATGCCTTTATTCATTTGATTCCCGATGCCGTCGCTCGGCATGGCGATGTGGGTGAGGTGTGTCTGGCGGTACTGGGCGGCCTGTTTTTGTTCTTTGTGCTGGAAAAGCTGGTGCGCTGGCGACATGACCACACCATCAGCCATGACCGGAAAGCATCTGCCGTTCAGCCGATGGCACGCATGAACCTGATCGGCGATGCCGTGCACAACTTCATCGATGGCATTCTGATTGCCGGAAGTTTTTGGATAGATCCCTGGATCGGCACCACCACTACCTTGGCCATCATCGCCCATGAGATACCCCAGGAAATTGGGGATGTCGGCGCTTTGATCCAAGGCGGCTATCGACCCGCCGAGGCGATCCGTTACAACTTTTATTGCTCACTCAGCGTGCTGGCCGGTATCGCCGTCACCCTGCTGCTGGGCCGCTATGCCGAGTCATCACTGACCCTGCTCCTGCCCTTGGCGGCTGGAGGGTTTATCTACATTGCTGCCTCCGACTTCATCCCGGCTCTGCATTCGCGCGTCGCCGACCCTCACTGGGGACAGGTCTTCACCTTCGCCATTGGCATCGGATTGATGAAATCGGTGGTGGTCCTCGAGCAACTCATCGCCATTCTTTGACATGGAATATTCGGGAGGAACTGTCATGTCCCGCCTCGCCTACTTGCCTGAGGTCGAGTTTGAACCTCGCGCCATAGAAACCGACAATCTGGCCGATCTCTCCCTCATCTATGAGCCGGACGTCAATCTCTGTGTGGCTCGCCGACGCATCACGCCGGGCATCAGCCGATTTGTGTCCCATCTTTTGTTGACTGCTCCACACCTGGAAAGAGAGTTGATTTTTGGTAGTGAAAACCCGGCAGTCGAGAAACTGTTACCCGAAAATCTTCAGGCATTGCCCGACGCAGAAGCTTGGCTGGTCGATGTGGAATTCCTGATTGGCCTCTTTCGCGATCTGTTCGAGTCAACTAGCTTTGGGCTACGACTGCGCACCCTGGACAAGGCCATGTGCCCGCGATTCCATGTCGACCGGGTACCGGTGCGAATGATCTATACCTATGAAGGCCCCGGCACGGAGTGGCTGCCAGAAAGAGCCATCAACCGGGGAAAACTGGGTAGCGGGGCCTGCGGCCAACCCGACGAGACCTCCGGCCTGATCTTGGACGCAAGCGCCATCCAGTCCATACCTTCTTGTGCCATAGCCCTGCTCAAGGGTGAACTATGGGAAGGTAACGAGGGCCGCGGCGCCGTGCACCGCTCCCCCGGGACGACACCCCGGCACCCTCGTCGGCTGTTGCTGACCCTTGACCTGCTCTAATCCCATGCGCATAAAACTGACCGGCGGCCGCGTCTACGATCCAGATCAGAACTGGCGAGGCGAAATCCGTGATCTCTTCGTCGAGGATGGCAGAATCATCACCGATCCCGGCCCGGACGCACGTTTCCACGCGGAATATGACGTGTCCGGCAAGATCGTCATGGCCGGCGCCATTGACATCCACAGCCATATCGCCGGGGGCAACGCCAATACCGCGCGATTGCTTTTGCCCGAGCAGCACCGGAACTTAATGGCAGCGCGATTGGGGCATGGCCATGAGACTGCCCGCTGGTCCACGATCGAAACCGGTTACCGATATGCCCGCATGGGCTATACCACCGTGGTGGAACCGGCCGTCTTGCCCGCCAACGCCCTCGATGCTCACTTGCAGATGGCGGATATTCCCATCATCGATACGGCGGGACTGGCCATCCTGGGTAGCGATGACTTTCTGTTGCGACTGCTCCGAGGAGGCGCCAGTCAGGCACAGATCAATGACTATGTAGCCTGGACCCTACACGCTACGCGTTGCCTGGGTCTTAAAGTCATCAATGCGGGCGGTGCCAATGCGTTCAAGTGGAATGTCAGGAGCTTCGGCCTTGATGATGAAGTGCCCTACTATGGAGTAACTTCACGGCGCATTCTGGAGGTTCTCCAAAGAGCCGTCATTGAACTGGGCGTCCCTCACCCGGTGCATGTTCACTGCAACAATCTGGGAACACCCGGCAATGTCGAGACGGCTCTCGCCACGATGGAAGCCGCTCAAGGTTTACCGATGCACCTCGCTCACATCCAGTTCTATGGCTATGGCGCCGAGGGTCCACGCGGGTTTTCGTCTGCCGCTGCCCGTTTGCTGGAGGCGTTCCACCGCCATCCCAACATCACCATGGATGTTGGCCAGGTACTCTTTGGGCAAACCGTCACCATTTCCGGTGATGTCATTGCCCAATTCAGCCGACGCGGGGACGCCAGTCCCAATAAGTGGGTCGCCTGGGACGCCGAGTGCGAAGGTGGCGGCGGTGTAGTGCCCTACCGCTATCGGGAGCGCAGCTTCGTCAATAGCCTGCAATGGGCTATCGGCCTGGAAATCTTCCTGCTTGCGGACGACCCGGCGCGCGTTTTTTTTACAACCGATCATCCCAACGGTGCCCCCTTCACCCGCTATCCTGAGTTATTCAGGCTGCTCATGGATTACGAATACCGATTGGAGTACCTGGAAAAACTGCATCCGGAGGTGATCCCACTGACTCTCCTCAAGGACTTGAAAAGGGAGTTTTCGCTGCATGAGATTGCGGTCATGACGCGAAGCGCGGCCGCACGGTTGCTGGGCCTGACGGATCGCGGTCATCTTCGCCCCGGTGCGGTGGCCGACATTGCCGTTTACACCGAACAGCATAACAAGGCGGATATGTTCGCCTTCGCCGACTTGCTGTTCAAACACGGCGAACTAGTGGTGAAGGAGGGCCAGATCATTCATCGCCGGCCCGGAACCGCCCAGATCATCCAACCGGAATTTGATCATCGTATCGAGCGTGAGATTCAAACCTACTTCGACCGCTTCTACAGCCTGTCCCTCGACCATTTTGAGGTCAACGATGTTGCCCTTGACACCGCGAGCGGTGATGGACGTTTTGTCACTCATTCGCTGCTAAGCGCTTGAGTATGCAGGTTTCCGTCTCAAGCGACACCGCCATGGTCGCATCATCGCCGACCGAAATCACGTTGTTGGCCATGTCCCATGATGAATACATGAACCCAGTGCAATTAGCCTATTTTCAAGCCCGTCTGCGGGACATGCGTGAAGCCTGCCTGCGGAATATGGACTCTCTGGTGTCAGGACTGGAAGCAGCAAGTCACGTGGCCGACCCCGCTGATCGAGCCAGTCTCGAGGAAGAACAGGCCCGGTTACTCAGATTGCGCCATAGGGAAAGCAAGTTATTGACTCGTATCGAAGCCGCTCTTCTTCGAATTGAAACGGGCAGTTATGGCTTTTGTGAGGACACTGGGGAACCAATAGGTCTGGCACGCCTTTTGGCGCGGCCCATGGCGCGATTGACGATAGAAGCCCAGCAAGCGCGCGAACTCCGCAAAAATGCTTACAGGACCTGAATCATGGATACCGACAAATCGATTCCCACTAATTATGCAGAGTGGCACGAGTGCATCACCGTGCACTGCGGCATACCCCTCACGCCGGATTTCATTACAAGACGCCTGATCGCACTGAGACAGAGCGAATCAGAGGAAACAATCCGATTTCGCAGACTGTATGGTGACCAGCACTGGCAGAACGTTATGCATTGGTTTCTTCAGGCGAAAGGTGATCCAAGCCCTGCCCCAACTGAAGCCCTGGATGATTGACCCAGCAGAATTATTACCCGTTGGTGCCAGCCTCCCGTGGGAGAGGGTCTTCGACAGCCTGCCCTTTGGCAAGGATGGACTGTTACCCGCCGTGGCACAGCAATACGATACCGGTGAAGTGCTGATGCTGGCATGGATGAACCGGGCAGCATTGCCTGAAACCTTGGCGACCGGGCATGAATGCTACTGGTCACGCCTGTGGCGCAAAGGGGAAACATCCGGCCATGCTCAACACCTCAGGGAATTGCGCTTCGACTGCGATGGTGACGCCCTGTTATTACTGGTCGAACCAACCGGGCCTGCCTGCCACACCGGTCGAGCCAGTTGCTTCTATAACGCCGTTCGCGGCGACCGGGTGCAGGTAATTTCTTCAGCCCTGCGGAGATCCGGGCATGACTGATGACATCATTCCAACCTCAGGCAGCCTGACCCAACCCGATCAACTACCCGTCATTGTACTGACCGGTTTCCTGGGGAGTGGCAAGACCACTCTGCTTAATCGGCTGTTAAGAAATGGACCACGCTCTGCGGTTTTGATCAACGAATTTGGTTCCGTACCTATCGATCACAAGCTGGTCTCAGATCAGGATATTCCGCTGATGACTTTGTCGGGCGGCTGTCTATGCTGCCAGGTACGTGGCGCCCTGGCCCCGGCACTCAGGAATATCAGAATGGCCTGGCGTCGCCCCGGTGCCCCGCAATTTGACCGAATCATCCTTGAGACCAGCGGTGTCGCCAGCCCGGAACCCATTCTGGACACCCTGCTCCGCGACCGCTGGCTTTCAAGGCATTATCAACTGGACGCCATCATCGCCCTGATTGCGGCCCCTACAGGGGAAACCATCCTCGATCGCCATGTGGAGGCCCAGGCTCAAATCACATGGGCGGATCGACTATGGATCTCGCAGACTGACCTGGCGACACCCAGACAGATCGACTGCCTGCGGGCTCGACTGGAACAGTTGGCACCTGCAACACCCATCTTCCACTCAGGGGATGGAGAATCAGCGCTTGCCGCATTATCCCGACCATTTCCCCATGGCCCTCGCCCTCTGCCGGCAGCTCACCAACTGACTGATCACCCTTTTCACAGCCTCGCCATTCACCTAGCCGAGCCGGTCGCATGGCGAAGCTTGCAGCAGATCCTGAGGCAAGTCCTAGAATCCCATGATGAAGTCGTCCGCATCAAGGGCATGGTACATCTGACGGATCAGTTCGACCCCGTGGCCATTCATGCCGTGGCCGGTCACCTGTTTGCTCCAGTCCCTCTGCAAGAAAGGGTCATGGAGGACCGATTGAGTCGCCTTGTGTTCATTACCGAAGGTTCGGCCCAGACATTGGCCGACGCGCTCATCAACCGCTGGCCCGCTATTTATGGTGGCCCCAGCCCCCATACACACTGAATTTCTTGTGAAGATAGTTCTATGGATGACCATTTGATCCCTCATCAAGGGCCCATTGACATGCTCCCGGTGGAGGATGTCCAGGGGCGTCTCGATACACGTCGGCAGCCGATCGACCGGGTCGGCATCAAGGATATCCTGCATCCGGTTCGCATTCGGGATCGGGCACAGGGCGAGCAGCACACCATCGCTCACTTCGAGATGACGGTGGATCTGCCGCAAAACTTCAAAGGGACTCACATGTCGCGTTTCGTGGAAATTCTCAACCGACACGAGCATGAGATCAGCGTCCGCTCTTTCCAGGATATGTTGGCTGACATGGTCGCTCGGCTGGAGGCAAACACGGGGCATATCACCATGCGTTTCCCCTATTTTGTCGAAAAATCCGCCCCGGTGACCGGCGTTAGGAGCCTAGTGGATTACCAGGTCAGTTTTTTGGGTGAAATTCGCGAAGGGTTCACGAACACTCGAGTCCGCGTCTTGGTCCCCGTCACCAGCCTCTGCCCCTGCTCCAAAGCGATCTCGGCACGAGGGGCACACAATCAGCGTTCACATGTCACGGTCACCGTATCCACTCATGAATTTGTCTGGATCGAGGAATTGATCGAATGGGTCGAGGCCGAAGCATCTGCCCCAATCTACGGCTTACTCAAGCGTCCCGACGAAAAGTTCGTCACCGAGCAGGCTTACGATAATCCGAAATTCGTCGAGGACATGGTGCGAGATGTTGCGGGACGACTCAACGCCGACCCTCGAATCACCGCCTATGTGGTGGAGTCGGAAAACTTTGAGTCCATTCATAATCACTCGGCCTATGCCCGCCTGGAGCGACAAGCATCAGCCAAAGAGGAGGCACGCTCATGAAGGAACAACAAGACGACCGCATACCGGTAACCGTGCTGACTGGCTTTTTGGGCGCGGGCAAAACCACTCTCCTTAACCGCATACTCAGCGAGGAGCATGGCAAGCGAATAGCCGTCATCGAAAATGAGTTCGGCGAGATTGGCATAGATCAGGCGCTGGTCATCAATGCGGACGAAGAAATATTCGAGATGAACAACGGCTGCATTTGCTGCACGGTTCGAGGCGATTTGATCCGCATTCTTGGGAACCTAATGAAAAGACGGGACCGCTTCGATGCCATTCTTATCGAGACAACTGGTCTTGCTGATCCGGGTCCGGTGGCTCAAACGTTCTTCGTGGATGATTTTCTCGCAGAGCGGGTACGACTGGATGCGGTCATCACCATTGTGGATGCCCATCATGTGGGTCTTCATCTGGACCAAAGCCGAGAGGTGCAGGAGCAAATCGCCTTTGCCGATGTGGTATTACTGAACAAGGTGGATCTGGTCGAGGCATCTGTGTTGGATGCACTGGAGAATCGGTTGGCAGCCATGAACAGGATGGCCAAAATCCATCGCACAGCCCACGCGCAGATCGATCTCGACCATGTCTTGAACATCGGCGGCTTCGATTTGGATCGCGCCTTGACCATCAGGCCGGACTTCCTCAGCCCCGAATACCCCTTCGAGTGGATGGGAGTCTACGCGCTGGAGACCGGTAGAGACTATCGGTTGAATCTGCTACCGGGGCCTGACCCTGATATCGAGATCGGATGGCAACAACCGCATAACGATACCCCGGAATCGGTCATTGAAGCGGCCGTTCAGCAGTTCAGCCAACCCTCCCTGAGGATAGGGGTTGCGAATAACGCTTACCAACCCGACACCTTGCTACAAATTCCGGCCTCAAACCCCATTGAATTGAGCCTGCGCATACCCGCGGGAGGACTTTATGCCCTATTCACCCAGCATCATCCTGATGAATTCGGGTTAACGATTATTCAGGACCAGATACCCCTGTCGCCCCTCAAGGCACGCGACTTTGTGGCCAACCATACCCACGAAGACGAAATAAGCTCGGTAGGTATTGAAGAAGAAGGCGTCGTTGATGAAGACCGATTTCGTGAATGGATCAGCGATCTGTTAAGGGAGCGAGGCACTGATCTCTATCGGTCCAAGGGAATCATCCAAATCGCCGGTCAAGAAGAGCGTCTGGTGTTTCATGCCGTTCACATGCTCATGAACCTGGACAGTGACCGTGCCTGGGGCAGTGAAGACCGCACCAATCAGTTGATCTTCATTGGACGCAATCTTGATCGTCAGACCTTGACAGCTGGCTTCCGCGCATGTCTCCTGTGAAATCCCCACCGGAAATAATGATGATCGTGCCAACCTGGCAGATCAGGAGTACTGAATATGTGCGCAAGCTATGCTGGTCCCCGGATGGTCAAAGGCTGGCCGTGGGTTTGGCGGACGGCACCCTTCGTTTGGTGGAGACCACGACCGGGTCTGAATTGAAGGTTGTTCAGGCCCATAAAGGCGGCATTTTGAGCATGGCCTGGTCTCCAGATGGCCATTACCTTGCCACGGGCGGAGAGGATGGGATCGCCTGCATTTGGCATATGCGCCGCGATGGACCCGCCGAAATACTGGAAGGTGGATCCTACTGGGTAGAGCATCTTGCCTGGTGCCCTCGCAGTCGCCGCCTAGCCACGGCGGCTGGAAGAAACCTTCGGATATGGAATCTGAATGGCGAACTTCAGCACCAATTTTCGAACCATGCCAGCACTATCACGGGTATGGGTTGGTTCAGAGACGCCCGCCGGCTTATGGCCGCGTCCTTTGGTGGCCTGATTCTGTGGCGAACGGGGCTGGAGGGCCCCGAAGCAACATACCCCTGGAAAGGGTCCTTTCTGAACATGGCCCTCTCGCCAGACAACCGTGATTGCGCGGCTGGCACCCAGGAGTCCAGCATGCTGGTTTGGAATATCAAGTCCGGTGAAAAAGTGGGGATGACAGGCTATCAGGGTAAAATCAGCGGGTTGGCCTGGGATTCTCGCTCCCGTTATTTGGCCAGTAGCGCAGGCACCGAAGCTATCGTCTGGGATTTTGCCGGGGTCGGTCCGACCGGAACCGAGCCGCACCGACTGAATCGCCACGTAGACCGTATCAACGACCTTTCATTCATGCCGCGGCAACCGATTCTTGCCACTGGCGGGGAGGATGGTCTGATCATCTGCTGGTCTCTGCCAGCAGGCAAAATCACCCACCTGTCGATACTGGATGAACCCGTCAGCGTTCTTCAGTGGAATCCGGTGACCCCGCTCTTGGCGGCAGGGACCACAGATGGAAGCATTTCGTGTTTTTCCCTGGGAATGGCCTGAGAGCCGCCCCACCCACTGCTCCGTGCTCTCATCCTGGCGGTTCAGAACGATTCCTTGCAACTTGCCATTTCGATCGTCACATCAAAATCCATCGCGGTTGCCACATGACCGTTGGTTATAGCGGAAGCGTGCCATCACAAGCGAATCAGCCCGGACTCATCGTATCTTCCAATCATTATTTTTTCTGACTTCGCCTTGTCTGCTTTACTGGAAGTTAGCTCAGAATCAAGCCAGCGGTTATCATCACCCTACGCTGAACCTTGACTCATTAAGCCCATGAAAATCCTCATTGTCGGCGGCGGTGGCCGCGAACATGCTCTTGCCTGGAAAACGGCTCAATCACCCCTCGCGGATAAAGTCTACGTCGCACCGGGGAATGCCGGTACGGCTCTGGAGCCGAATCTCGAAAACGTGAGGATCGCCGCAGCGGATGTTCAGGGACTGCTGGCTTTCGCGTTGCGAGAAGGCATTGACCTGACCATCGTCGGCCCGGAAGCGCCGTTGGTGCTGGGGATTGTCGATGCATTCAAGGCGGCCGGACTCAAATGCTATGGCCCGACTCAAGCCGCCGCACAGCTGGAGGGTTCCAAGGCGTTCTGCAAGGATTTCCTGGCACGTCATCACATACCAACGGCGGCCTACCAGACCTTCACCGACATCGAGTCCGCCATCGCCTACATCGACCAACAGGGGGCGCCCATCGTCGTAAAGGCAGATGGCCTCGCCGCCGGCAAGGGCGTCGTGGTCGCACAAACCAAGGAGGACGCTTTCAGCGCCGTGCGTGACATGCTAGGTGGCAACGCCTTTGGCGCTGCCGGCCATCGGGTGGTCATCGAGGAGTTTTTGCAAGGCGAGGAAGCCAGCTTCATTGTCATGACCGACGGCCAACATGCGCTGGCCATGGCCAGCTCCCAGGATCACAAGGCTCGCGATGACGGCGATACGGGCCCAAACACCGGCGGCATGGGCGCCTACTCTCCGGCGCCTGTGGTCACGCCAGCTGTTCATGCCCGCGCCATGGAAGAAGTCATCCTGCCCACCCTGCGCGGGATGGCGGAGGACGGCATCCCTTACACTGGCTTCATCTACGCCGGCCTGATGGTCGCGCCGGACGAATCCATCAAGGTGCTGGAATTCAATTGCCGCTTCGGTGATCCGGAGACACAGCCGATCATGATGCGACTCAAAAGCGACCTGCCGGCCTTGTGCCTGAAGGCGGTGGACGGCAGGCTCGACGAATGCCAAACGGAATGGGACCCTCGACCCGCGCTGGGCGTCGTGATGGCGGCCGGCGGTTACCCGGAAGATTATGCCAAGGGTGATGTGATTGAAGGCCTGCCCAAGGATGAATCGGCGGACGTCAAGGTGTTCCATGCCGGTACCGCCCTGAACCACGGTGCAGCCGTCACCTCAGGAGGTCGAGTCCTTTGCGTCAGCGCACTGGGGACTACGGTAGTGGAGGCACAGAAGAAAGCCTACGACCAGGTTAAACGCATTCACTGGCCCGGCGTGTTCTACCGGAAAGACATCGGCCATCGGGCCATCACCCGGAGCTGAGCCCTGATTCTTTTTCCTTGGTCGCTACCCGATATTTGATTTATTGGCGCCAGCGTCACCCTGCTGATCCTTCAACTCGTTGACATGACTTCTGAAAACCTAGCCACCGAAACTTCCCTCTCCGACGCTCAAGTACAACTGGCGCGCCTGCGCGAGCATGTCTCCAGCCAGGTCCTCGGCCAGGAACGCCTGGTTGAGCGCATGCTCGTTGCCCTACTGGCCGATGGCCATATTCTGGTCGAGGGCGCACCGGGTCTCGCCAAGACCCGCGCCATCAATGTGCTCAGCCGCGGTATCGAGGGCGACTTTCACCGCATCCAGTTCACCCCCGATTTGTTGCCGGCGGATCTGACCGGTACCGAAATCTATCGGCCTCAGGACGGATCCTTTCATTTTCAGACGGGTCCGTTGTTTCACAATTTGGTACTCGCCGATGAAATCAACCGCTCGCCAGCCAAGGTCCAGTCGGCTCTGCTGGAGGCCATGGCCGAAAGACAGATCACCGTTGGCCGCGTGACCTACCCATTACCCGAACTGTTCATGGTGATGGCGACGCAGAATCCGATCGAGCAGGAAGGCACCTACCCTTTGCCCGAAGCTCAGCTGGACCGGTTCATGCTGTTCATCCGCATCGGCTACCCGGATGCCAGCCATGAACGCGCCATCCTGAGACTCGTGCGCGAGGAAGCCAGAAACGGCAAGGTTGTCTCCGAAAAGACCTTCACCCCGATCGCGCAAAACATCCTGTTCGCCGCGCGCAAGGAAATACTGGATCTTTATCTGGCAGAACCGCTCGAGGAATATCTGCTGCAACTGGTGCTCGCCACGCGCAACCCGGGTGCTTACGACCCGGACCTGGGTCGATGGCTGCAGTATGGCGCCAGCCCACGCGCCACCATCGCGCTGGATCGCTGCGCCCGTGCCCGTGCCTGGCTGAATGGCCGCGACTTCGTGATCCCAGAAGACATCCAGTCGTTGGCGCCCGATGTCCTGCGTCACCGCCTGATTCTCAGTTATGAAGCCGAGGCCGATGGCGTCGATACCGATCGTGTCATTCACGAACTGCTGCGCCGAGTCGCGGTTCCCTGATAAACCAAATCGCCAGAGCCGTTCACAGTGCAGAACTATCAACAAGAGTTCATCCGCTACGCCATCGAGTGCAACGTGTTGCGCTTTGGTGATTTCACGCTTAAATCGGGCCGTCGCAGCCCTTACTTCTTCAACACCGGCCTGTTCGATACCGGTGCCAAGTTGGACCGGTTAGGACAGTTCTACGCCGCTGCCATGCTGGCCAAAAAAATCCAGGCTGATGTTCTATATGGTCCGGCTTACAAGGGCATTCCCCTGGCCTGCACCACCGCCATCGCCCTGTCACGCAAAACCGGCCAGGAAATCCCCTTCGCTTTCAACCGCAAGGAAGCCAAGGATCATGGCGAGGGGGGCACCATTGTCGGTTCACCGCTTGAGGGTGATGTGCTGATCCTGGACGATGTCATTACCGCAGGGACCTCGGTGCGGGAATCCGTCGAAATCATCCGGGCCGCTGGCGCGCGTCCCTGTGGAGTCCTGATTGCCCTCGACCGTCAGGAAAAAGGCCAGGGCCATCGATCGGCTGTCGAGGAAGTCGCTGCCCTGTTTCAGACACCCGTTCACAGCATCATCGGTCTGGACGACATCATCGATTACCTGAAGACCCGCGGGAGGCAAGCCGAGCTGGAAGCCATCCGCCGGTATCAATCTGCCGATGGGAAAACCCCTTGAGACCAGCCAGCAGCCTCCTTGCCTTCCTATTGATAACGGGTAACTTGACCAAGATGGCCCAGGCAGAGACCTTTCGTTGGGTCGATGAAAAGGGCGCTGTGCACTATTCTGATCAGGTTCCCCCGGAACAGGCAAAAACCCGGCGCTCCAAATTGAATGCGCAGGGTTTTGAAGTGGAGACCGTGGAAGCGCCCAAAACCCGGGATCAAGTCGAGCGGGAGCAATTATTGAAGCAACTGCGCAGTCAACAGGAGAAAGTGCTCAACGAGCAACGAGATCAGGATTTGGCCCTGATGCGCACTTATCGCAGCACCGATGAAATCTTGGGGGCCCTAAAGGTCAAGCTGGACAGCCTGGAAAGCAACATCCGCATAACTCAGGCCAGCATTGACCGTGACACCCAAACCCTCGCCAACCACGAAAAACGGGCTAGCGCATTCGCCAGCAAAGGCCAGACAGTTCCGCAAGCGACTTATGACTCCATCGCCTCACTCAAAAGGCGCATGACAGCTTACAGAAATCATATTGCGCGTGTCGAGAATGAAAAACTGGCCACCACCGATCAATTCGGACGGGACATAAGACGATTCCAAGCTATCAAGGTGATGCAGGAACGCCATGAAAATCCAGATGCCGACTGGACCCGCGGGGTGGCCAAGGCCATGCTCGACGGACATGGCGATGTAATCAGCGTCGTCGCGTGTACGGAAAATAAGCAGTGTGATCAATATTGGACATTGGCCGGGAATTATCTGCGGCAAAGCGTTGGTTCTCCGCTGTCCGTTGAGACCCGAAAAATCCTGCAGACACCCTATCCCAGGAACGATACGGACTTCGGCATCACCATCACCCGATTGTCGGGCAAATCCAACTACCTCATCTTCATGGATGTCATCTGCCGCCCGACCAGCGTCGGCGAACAGCTGTGCAAAAGCACCCGGGTCAGGGAGATTCACCAAGGGTTCAGACAAGCACTCCTCGGCACTCATCCCGACAGCTCTCCTTCGCAAAACTGATCCGCGCCCCGATGGAGCGGAGCATAACGTCACACCCAGGCAGAAACCGCCCCAATCCTTGAGGGCATGAGCAGGGTACCGATTCCCCGATCCGTCAGGAGCTCCAGCAACACGGCATGCTCGATACGTCCATCGATGATGTGGACGCTCTTGACGCCGCCCTTGAGGGCGTCGGTGGCACAACCGACTTTCGGAATCATGCCGCCGCTGATCGTTCCATCCGCAATCAGATCGTCGACTTCGGCCAGTGAAAGCCCCGTCAGCAGCGCCCCATTCTTGTCCAGAATGCCGGCAGTATTGGTCAACAACATTAGCTTTTCCGCTTGCAGGACCTCGGCCATTTTGCCGGCGACCAGATCGGCATTGATGTTGTAGGAAAAGCCGTCATCGCCGACACCGATGGGGGCAATGACCGGGATGAAATCACTTTGCACCAGCGTATTGACGATGCTCGGATCGATGCTCCGCACCCGCCCGACATGCCCCAGGTCGATGATTTCCGGCTCGTCGGTTTCCGCCGAACGCTGGGTCACGGAGATTTTCTCTGCTCGCACCAGGTCGCCGTCCTTCCCCGTCAGGCCGACTGCCGCCCCGCCATGCTGGTTGATGAGATTGACGATCTCCTTGTTGACCAGTCCACCGAGCACCATCTCCACCACGTCCATGGTCTCGGCATCCGTGACCCGCATGCCCTGGACGAAATGGCTGGTTTTACCGAGTCGCTGCAGTAAATTACCGATCTGCGGCCCACCGCCATGCACCACCACGGGATTGATGCCGACCAGCTTCAGTAGCACGATATCACGTGCAAAGCTGTGCTTGAGGTGATCTTCCGTCATGGCATTCCCGCCATACTTCACGACCAGCGTCTTGCCCTTAAAACGCTTGATGTAAGGCAGTGCCTCGATCAGGACATGGGCAATACGGGAGGCAGATTCGTTTTCCAAGGCGTCTTGTTTATGCACGGATGAGCGGCTCGTCTGGCTGATTGAAAAAATACTGTGGGGACTGGGTCGCGGACTCACTGATGGCCGGTATGACCGAACCCGCCGTGGGCGCGTTGGCTCTCGGTGAAAGCCTCTACCCTTTCGAATTGGACCTGGACCACCGGCACAAACACCATTTGCGCGATGCGGTCACCGATCCCTATTTCGAAAGGCTCTCGCCCCCGATTCCAGCAGGACACAAACACTTGCCCCTGATAATCCGAATCGATCAGGCCGACCAGATTGCCGAGCACAATGCCATGCTTGTGCCCCAGACCCGAGCGCGGCAACAGGACCGCCGCCAGGCTTCCGTCATCGATATGAATCGCCAGCCCGGTGGGGATCAAGTGCGTTTCACCCGGCTGAAGGGTGAACGGCTGATCCAGACAGGCGCGAAGATCCAACCCGGCCGAGCCAGGGGTCGCATACTCCGGCAAAGGAATGTCCTTACCCAATCGGTTATCAAGAATTTTCAGCTGGATGTTGTGCATGGTAACGGTCTGCAAGAAGGTTCAAAAGTTGATGGGCCAGTGTGGATTTTGGCGCGGTCGGCAAGCGAGTTTCGCCCCCGGGCCAGCAAACGAAAAGCGCGTTATCGTCAACCTCAAAGCCCACGCCTGCGCCCACCTGATTGGCCGCCACCATATCGAGCGATTTGGCGACCAGTTTGCTTCGAGCATAGCCTTCGAGATTTTGGGTTTCGGCCGCAAATCCCACGGTAAACGGCCGTGACTGGGACAGCGCAGAGACGGCGGTGAGAATGTCCCGGGTTTTCACCAGGCTCAGCGCCAGAGAACCGGCATCCTTCTTGAGCTTGTGGGGCATGGCCTCCGGAGCATAATCAGCCACCGCCGCCGCCCCAATATAGATGTCGGCTTGCCCGGCCCTTGCCAACACGGCCTCATACATATTCGCCGCCGTTTCCACCGCCACCACCTCGACGCCGGTTGGCGGTACCAGTGAGGTCGACCCGCTGACCAGCGTCACCTTCGCGCCCAAGGCCAGCGCGGCTTGCGCCAAGGCGTAACCCATCTTGCCGGAGCTGCGATTGGTGAGATAACGCACTGGATCGATCGGCTCGCGGGTCGGTCCGGCACTGATCAGCACCCGCAGCCCAGCCAATGCGCCTGCCCCCGACTGACCAACCAGCGCCTCCACGATGGCGGCCGGCTCCAGCAGGCGACCGGGCCCGGTCTCACCGCAGGCCTGAACGCCCTCGGAAGGCCCCAACAGACTGACGCCCCGCGATTTCAGTACGGCGATGTTTTCCTGTGTCGCCGTATGCTGCCACATGGCCCGATTCATCGCCGGTGCCAGCAGCAATGGCGCCGTGGCCGCCAAACAGACCGTCGTCAGCAGATCATCCGCCAACCCGAGACGCAGCCGGGCGATGACATCCGCCGACGCCGGCGCGATCAAAATCCGATCGGCCCAACGCGCCAGATGAATGTGTCCCATCGCCGATTCCGCATCGCTATCGAGCAGTTCCAGATGCACGGGATGCCCTGAAAGGGCCTGAAAGGTCAGCGGTGTGACAAAGGCTGTGGCTGCCCGCGTCATGACGACACGCACCTCGGCCCCGGCGCTCCTGAGCAGCCGAACCAACTCCGCCGCCTTGTAGGCTGCGATGCCGCCGGTCACGCCGAGGAGAATCTTCTGGCCAGTGAGTGCGCTCAATCCGTTAGCCTGTGTCCGTTGATAAAGCGGGAGATTATGGCAAGTTTGCCTCACAGCTTCTATGCTTGGCCCGTTGGACGGACAAAATATGGATAGGGGGAAACCAATCATGCCGATTACCGACTGGCCCGATGATGAACGACCCCGGGAGAAACTGATGGCGCGTGGTGCCGCTGCGCTCTCGGATGCGGAGTTGCTGGCGATCTTTCTCCGTACCGGCCTCCCCGGCAAGACCGCGGTGGATCTGGCGCGCGATCTTTTGCAGGATTTCGGTTCCCTGCGCGCCCTACTGGAAAGTGACTTCGACCAATTCCGCCAAAGTCGTGGGCTCGGGATGGCGAAATATGTTCAGCTACAGGCGGTGATGGAAATGGCCCGGCGTCATCTCAAGGAAACGCTGCAGCGCAGCAATGCCCTGACCAGCCCGGAATTGACCCGCCAATACCTCGCTGCCCAGATGCGCGCCCACCCCCATGAGGTATTCGCCTGCCTGTTGCTGGACAATCAGCACCGGGTGATCGAGTTTCGCGAACTGTTCCGCGGCACCATCGACGGCGCTAGCGTGTATCCCCGCGAAGTGGTCAAAACTGCGCTGGCCTACAATGCGGCGGCCGTCATCTTCGCCCACAATCATCCCTCCGGCATTGCCGAACCCAGCGAGGCTGACCGCCTCATCACTCAACGGCTCAAGCAGGCGCTGAATCTGGTGGATATCCGGGTGCTGGATCACTTTATCGTCGGCGATGGTGATCATGCATACTCCTTCGCCGAAAACGGACTACTGTGATGCAGCTGACTCGCACCCCCGAACCCGAGTTGATGAATGAAGCCGAACAGGCCCTCGCCTACGCCCAGGCGGACTTCTCGGTCCCACACAATCAATTCATCGATCTTTTCCGCTCGATCTTTGCCGATCTATCAGTGAATGGCACCGTTCTGGATGTCGGTTGCGGGCCTGCCGATGTCACCCTGCGCTTCGCCAAGGCATATCCCGATTGTCGCATCGACGGTGTCGATGGCGCACCGGCCATGCTGGCACTGGGTCGCGCCAGCATTGAGGATGCCAGGTTGTCCCGACGAATAAAGCTGATCGAGGGTTACCTGCCCGGCGCCATACTGCCCCGATCGCATTACGACGTGATCCTCTCCAACTCCCTGCTGCATCACCTGGCGGACCCGCAGATACTGTGGGAGACGATACGACGCCATGGCAAACCGGGCGCGGCAATCTTTGTCATGGATTTGCGCCGTCCCGACACCTCCGAAGAGATCGAAACACTGGTCCGCCAGCATGCGGCGGGAGAGCCCGCCATACTGCAGCGCGACTTCCACCACTCGCTGCACGCCGCCTACCGACCCGAAGAGGTTCGGCAGCAACTCAACCAGGCCGGGCTTCAAACGCTGAAGGTCACCGCGATCGGCGATCGCCACCTGATCATCTGCGGCCACTGCCCGGCAACCGCCGAACCCTCGCGATAGCCTTCCGACAACAACTGACTTGCTAACACTCACTACAGAGGATCTCATGGCCAATCTCCATCGAAATACCGCTGAAGTTCTTTGGTTTGATGAAATCGGCATCGAGGACGTCCCTCTGGTCGGTGGCAAGAACGCCTCCCTGGGGGAGATGTTCCGGGAACTGACCCCGCAAGGCGTCCGGATACCCAACGGCTTCGCTATCACGGCGGCGGCCTATCACGATTTTGTCGAGAACTCAGGCGTGGCGGCCCGGCTTGCGGAGATCCTCGGCGGTCTCGATACCCGCGACATCGCCGACCTTCAGCGGCGCGGCCTGGCCGCCCGTCAGGCGATCCTCGACGCCGAACTGCCGGAATCCCTGCAGGAGTCCATCCTCGGCGCCTACGCCAAACTCTCCGGGGGCCTGGCCGCACCCGCCGATGTGGCGG
>JBIIEQ010000136.1:0-3777 GCA_044237765.1 Methylococcaceae bacterium
TGTTGCTGGACGAATCCCTCAGCGCGCTGGATTTTGGGCTTCGCAAAGCCATGCAGACCGAGCTGAAAGCACTGCAGCGGTTTGTGGGGCTGACCTTCATTTTCGTCACGCATGATCAGGAAGAAGCCCTGTCCATATCCGACCGGGTGGCGGTCATGCGTGATGGCGTGATTCAGCAGATTGGTCCTCCCCGTGACATTTATGAGACTCCGGCCAATACCTTTGTGGCCCGTTTCGTGGGCGAAAGCAATCTGCTTGAGGGTGTGATCACCCGCCGACTCGATGACGGACGCGCCGATGTCGCAATGGAAAACCGGGTTTTTCCACTGTCCGCTCCGTTGAGCTTGTCGCCCGGTGAACGGGTCGGGGTCTTGCTGCGGCCCCAGGATTTGCAAATGGAGATCGTTGGCCCCAAACAACCCGGGGAAGGGCGATTAACGGGTGTCATACAGGACAGGACTTACAAAGGGATGACACTGGATACGCTCATCCGGCTCGACAGCGGCACGGTCCTGCGTGCCAGCGAGTTTTTTGACGGCGATGACGCGGACTTGACTCCGGGCCAGCGGGTGGCCGTAGGGTGGACGCCCAACTCGGCCAGCGTGCTACCCGCCGATGCGCCTTTCTGAAGCCATGCTGACCGCCGGGCGCGGCCTGATGCCGGTCTGGCTTCTGCTGTTTACCCTCGTTCCCCTGCTGATGGTGCTGGCGGTCAGTCTGTTGACGCGGGATGAAACCGGATTCATTAAACCGGAATTCACCCTGGAGAATTACCGACGCCTGTTCGATCCCGTTTATCTCAAGGTCTTTACCGACTCGATGGGCATGGCCGGATTGGCGACCCTGCTGTGCCTGGGCCTCGCTTATCCGTTTGCCTATCTTCTCTCCCGCGTCGGTTTGGCATGGCGGGGGGTCTTGCTCACTCTGGTGATTGTTCCGTTCTGGACCAACTCCCTGATCCGGATTTATGCGATCCGCAGCCTGCTGGCGGCCAAGGGCGCGATGAACAGTCTGCTCTTGGCGCTGGGGCTGATCGATGAGCCGGTTCGCCTGCTTTATACGGGCTGGGCCGTCGGCCTGGGGCTGGTCTATGTGCTGCTGCCGTTCATGATCCTGCCGCTCTATTCCAGTTTCGAGAAGCTGGATCGCCGGCTCATTGAAGCAGCGGCCGACCTCTACGCAGGTCGCTGGGCGATCTTCCGTCACGTGATCGTTCCGCTCACTGCGCCCGGCATCGCAGCCGGCTGCCTGCTGGTGTTTCTCCCGGCACTGGGTTTGTTCTATGTCACCGATGTCCTCGGCGGTTCACGTAATCTGATGATCGGGGCGCTGCTGAAGGATCAGTTTCTGGAAGCACGCGACTGGCCCTTTGGTTCTGCGGCCAGCCTGATCGTGATTGTGGGGCTGTTCCTGCTGATGGGGGTTTATCGTTGGGCACAGCGAAGGGCCGGGACAGGGGCGGTGGACGATGTCTAGATCAGGCACAGCCTACCTGTGGGGGGTGTTTGCCTTTCTCTACCTGCCGATGGTCGTGCTGCTGGCCTACTCGTTCAACGAATCACCCTACGGCTCGAGCTGGGATCGCCTCGGTTGGGAATGGTACCGCCGCCTGGCGGACGACCCGCTGCTCATCGAGGCCACCCTGAATTCGCTGATGGTCGCTCTGCTTTCCGCGTCCCTTGCCACAATCATTGGGACGGCAGGCGCGGTGGGACTGTGCCTGTATGCCTCTCGCGGGCAGTCTTTTTTTCACGGCCTGCTGATGGTTACCCTGATGGCGCCCGAGATCGTGATGGGTGTTTCGCTGCTGGTGCTGTTCCTTGCTCTGAAAATCCCGCTGGGTTTCGGTTCGCTGATGCTGGCCCACATCACCTTTTGCCTGCCGTTTGTGACGGTAACAGTTTTTTCCCGTCTCAAGGATTTCGACCCTCGACTGATCGAATCTGCCCGAGACCTCGGTGCCAGGGAGGCCCAAGCCATCGGCCACGTGGTGCTGCCGCTGGCGTTACCGGCCATTGGCGCCGGCTGGTTGCTCAGCTTCACCCTGTCGCTGGATGATGTGGTGGTGAGCTTCTTTGTCACCGGGCCGGACTTCGAGGTGCTGCCGCTACGGATTTATTCCATGGTGCGCATGGGCATCAAGCCCGAAGTGAACGCGCTGGCTACGCTGCTGTTCGGTTTGTCGATGGCACTGGTCATCCTGTCGCAGCGGCTGTTGGGGAGAAAGCTGTGATGCGAGCCGGCCTGCTCTGGATGTTGCTGCTCGCTTCACGGGTCTGCCTGGCTGCGCCGGCGGAAGTGAGCTTCTTCAACTGGTCGGATTACCTGCCCGCCGAGGTGCTGGAGCGTTTCACGGCAGAAACCGGCATTCGTGTGCGTTATTCGACCTACGACAGCAACGAGGCCATGTATGCCAAGCTCAAGCTCCTGAGCGGTCGGGGCTATGACCTGATCGTCCCGTCCACCTATTTCATCGACCGTATGGGCAAGGAGGGCCTACTGCGTCCGCTGAACCCCTCGCAACTGCCGAATTTCCGCTTTCTCGATGCCCGTCATCTCGACAAACCGTTTGATCCCGGCAACCGGTACAGCGTGCCTTACCTATGGGGAACCACCGGCATCGCCCTGGATACCCGGCACTTCGATCCCGGCCAGGTGAAGGCCTGGGCCGATCTCTGGCGACCGGAGTTTCATGACCGCCTGCTGCTATCGAACGATATGCGCGAGGTCTTTCACATCGGTCTGCGTGTGCTGGGATACCCCGGCAACAGCACCGATCCGGAACAGATTCGCCAAGCCTATGAAAAGCTTCGCTCCCTGATGCGCAATGTGCGGCTATTCAATTCCGATGCCCCGCTGATGCTCTATGTGACCGGCGAGGTGGACGCCGGCATGACCTGGAGCGGCAACGCCTATCGCACCCAACAGGAAGTCCCCAGCTTCGTCTACATCTACCCTCGCGAGGGCTGCGGCTTGTGGATGGACAATCTGGCCATTCCTGCCGGTGCCAGAAACCCGGACGGCGCGCTGCTTCTCATCAACTTCCTGCTGCGACCGGATATCGCCCGACTGATTGCCGAAAAAACCCGCTACGCCTCCCCCAACGCCGAAGCCGTCCGACAGTTGTCGGCCGAGGTTCGCGACAATCCCGTCATGTACCCCCCACCCAAGGTTTTGGCCGATGGCGAATACAGCTTGGATATCGGCGAAGCTATCACGGAATATGCGAAATACTGGGAGCGGCTCAAGGTGGGGGAGTAATTCCCGGGGTCGCGGTTCAGTCGCAGTGTGCCAGCCCACTGGCCAGGTCCGGATACTTCAGGCTGACCTTTAATTCATCGAGCATGCGACGATTGATAAGTCGCTTGGATTCTTCCAGAAACGACAGCATGGCTGGGGTGAGCACTGAACGTGCCTCGGCAAGCGAGATGGCGGGCGGTCGCGGAAGACCGTGGAGGTCGGCGATGCGCCAGAAATAATCGGTCATGGTGGTGGGGTGACCATCACTGATGTTATAGGCACGGCCGGGCTGACCCCGCCGTGCCGCCGCAACACAGGCCGCAGCCAGATCATCGGCATGGATACGGTTGCTATAGGGCGATTCTTCCGGAATCAGCACCGGGACCCCTTGGCGCACACGCTCGACGGGCAGGCGTCCGGGGCCATAAATCCCGGGAACGCGCAGAATGATCACAGGGACTCCGGTTCGCTGGCTCCAGTCTTCCAAAACCTGCTCGGCTGCCATACGGCGTTTGCCGCGATCCGATTTCGGATTGA
>JBIIEQ010000078.1:0-13300 GCA_044237765.1 Methylococcaceae bacterium
GCCGACTTGTTACAACTCCTGTGCACTACCCATACCCGGGTCTTTATTGCTATCGATCTTTTGCGCCCAGGGGCTTTGACGAAAACAATGGTCACTCAGGGAAGCAAGCATGCCTCTATTCAGCAACTGCGCACAGACAGCCTCCGCGACGGGTCAACTAATTTCCTTCGTGGCTGAGGCCTTTGACGTGAACGAGGTATTCGCTGAACATCGCGATCTCATCAGCCCTTCGCCTTCAATCGTCACAAGGCGGGATCGGTTTGATGCCGGAATAGCTAAACGCTTCGATAAAGCTACCCGAGCGCTTTCAACATTAACGGATAGTTTCGGGGTTCTCCTTAGTTCACACTGTAGTATTCCACTGGAGCTAACAACATGACTCATGCCGGTCTATTCAGCATTTCCCGCTTAACCGAGCGGATGCTCATGATCATCTTGCTGTCTATGCCATGGCCCGGACGCGCAGAGACCCGGGATAGCTGCACGACAGACTCGTTTGCCGGGCGCTATGTGGGGCTGGAGAACGGATATATTCGCTCGCAACCTGCTGCAAGGCTGTATCAGGAAACCTGGACGGCCGACGGGCAAGTCTGGGGAACACTATGGCTACGCCAGGGCAAGCGTTTTTCGGCAACCCCCTATCAGGGGCAAGTCGACATCGGCACCGACTGCGCGGCCACCATTTCTCGATCCTTGCCGACCGGCGTATGGAACAGCGCCGCCACACTCTCGGCGACCTCCAGACGCGGATACACCCTGGACACCACTCGAGGCAACACCCTCTCAGGCACGCTGACCCCGCAGACGGTGGCGGCTTGCGGTCCGCAAACGCTGCATGGCGTGATCTTAAGTTCCCAGATGGGGTTCAGCTTCAACTGGGGCGTCTGGCAGCCCAACGCGGTGATTCAGCGAGAAAATCATGATGGCACCGGACAATTGAGTGGCTTGGCCATCAGTAGTTATGCCGGAAAGATCGAGCGCGTGGATTACACCGGAACCTTCCGGGTGAGCCCGGACTGCTGGGGCACCCTGGTTGAAGTCGATAGCCAGGGTACCCTTTATCACTATCAGGTCGTGGTCCGCGCGGATGGCTCGGGCTATTACTACCTGCAAACCGACCCCAAGGACCTGACCGGCGCCTTTCTGGGGCTCGACCCCTGATGCTTGCCGGCCTCAGGGTTGATAATAAAAGCCGATGCCGAGCATGAGGTAGACGGCGATCAGCTTGACTCCGGAGATCCAGCGCACGGTACCAATATTGAGAATGTTGTTGACGGCACCGACCGCAAGAAAGACGGCAACCACCTGAAATTCCGAGAACAGCAGTTCCATTGGCTGATGGATGGCCATACCGACGAAGACCATGATGGGGGCGGTCAACAACGCTGTCTGCGTACTCGAGCCGATGCACGAGGCCAGGGCAAGGTCCAGTTTGTTACGAAGTCCAAAGCGCACAGCATTCATGACCTCGGCTGACGCACCCAGCGGCGCCAGCAGAAAGATTCCGGTAAAGATGGGAGTAAAGCCCATCATCTTGGCCGCCGGCTCAATAGCATCGGTGAGCACCTCACTCATTCCGGCCAGCACCAGGGTGGAGACCCCCAGCAATAGGGCGGCTTGACCAAAGCTGCGTTGGGTCGGATCCAACTGATCTTCTTCGGGCACCGAGATAATTGGCACCTGAATCTCGGATTGCGGATTCCTCAGAGTGAAATAGACGCTGCTCAGATAGGTCACCAACAGCACCACGGAAATTTCCAGGCTGATTTGCTTTTCCGAGTCAGTACTGAAATTGAAGATGGCCGGAATGATCAGACCGATCGTCGACAGCAAAAGCAACCCGCTCATCAGGTGGCTGGACTTGATATCAAAGGTCTGTCCGGCACGGTGCTTCAGCCCACCCAGCAAACAGGTAAGCCCCACCCCCAACAACAGATTGCCGACGATCGCCCCGGTGATGGAGGCCTTGACGACCTCCACCAGCCCATGGCGCAAGGCAAAAATACTGATGATGATGTCTGGAATATTGCCCATGGTGGCGGTAAGCAAGCCACCGGCCGATGGGCCCAGGTAATGGGCCAGATCCTCCGTGGCGTCTCCCATCAACTGGGCCAGGGGAATCATGGCCAAGGCCGATAGGCAGAAAACCAGAATGGGACTGGTGTCCATCCAGCTGGCGGCAAATGCCGCCGGGACGCAAAGCAAAAACCACTTCAAGTTCACAATCTATCCTCGTTTGCCATCTATTGTTCATGATAGGCACTTTTCGGGTTGGCTATCATACCGTCCAGAGCCCGCTGATCCGTTCCCGAACCCAACCAACGTAACCTATGAAACTTTATCTCGACACCGCCGATGTTCGCCAATGGCATCTTCCCGTCGGCTGTCCCGCTGTGCAGGGCATCACCACCAATCCTACCCTGATTCAGCAGGCGGGTTTGCCTGTGACTCTGGAAACCTATCTGCATCTTCTCAAAAAAGCCGGCCTTCTGCGTTTGCCTGAATTGATGCTGCAACTCCCTCGGCCCGACGTGGCCGAATCACACGAATGGCTCAGCCAGCTTCTGCCCACGGCCGGCCAGGCCAATGTCCAGCTAACCATCAAGCTGCCCTGCCATCCGGATTGGGAACCGGTCATCCGCGAGGTGCATGCCTGGGGCCTGCCGTTGTTGCTCACCGGCCTGTCCAACCCGATGCAGCTACTTTGGGCGCGATCGCAAAAGGCGCATTTTGTCGCGCCTTATCTGGGTCGGCTCCATGCCGACGGGCGCGATATCTGGCCCCTGGTGCGCGCCTGTGTGGCGATGCAGCAGGACGGCGTGCAACTCCTGGCGGCCAGCATCAAGCAGGCGGATATCCTGAGTGAACTGATTGCCAGCGGTGCCTATGCGGCCACCGTGCGTCCCGAATTTGCTGCCAGTCTGGCGACTGATCCGCTGACCGACGCGGCCATGGTCGTTTTTGATCAAGAAGTCGAACGTAGCCTGGGCCATCCCCAGGCATGAGGGCGGACTACTCCGCCACCGAACACAGCCCTCCCTCTCGGCAGGTTACCTTGTAATTGCCCTCGTTCTTGCAACCGCTGACGTGAACCAGGTACTCGCTAAACAAACCGTCCTCCCAATCTTTCTCCCTGACCCGTCGCACGGCGGGATCGGCCTTGACGCCGGGGCAACTGAAATCATTGGCCGCCTCGTCAATGGCTAATTGGCGGGCATCATCGGCGCGATCCAGGGAGTCGCCTGCACCGGAGTAATTGGCGCAGCCCATCAGGGTCAATAGGGTCGTCAGGCTCATGAGCTGGATCATTTTTGTTGGCATGCTGTTATCCGTGTGACTTTCAGGGTTGGTAGTAAAAGTCGATCCCGAGCATGAGATAGACAGCAATCAGCTTGACGCCGGAAATCCAGCGAACGGAGCCGACAGGCAGAAAATCAGGATCGGATTGGCCCCCATCCAGCTGGCCGCGATGCCGGCCGGCACGAAAACCAAAAGCCATTTCAAACTCAAGGATTGCCTCTCCTTATGTCACGTGTATTTGCTGACGATGCATCACCACCCTACCCTACAACCTGAATTCCATCAGCGAAACGTCGTCATCAAAGTGTGATCGACCCTGCAAGTCCCGCATGGTCTCCAGCACCTCGTTGACCTTCTGACCCGGCGCCTGTTCGGGCTTTCGCAGGATCTCGACAAACTCATTCAGCTCCACTTCGTCACCCGACTGTTTGGTGATTTCGTAGATGCCATCGCTGAAAACGAACAGGGTGGCGCCATGGGGAACCTGCGTCTGCCCTTCCTCGAATTCAGTGTCATCCATCGTTCCGATCGGCATGGCCCGGCAACGCAGCAATTCGGTCTCCGCACCGGCGAACATGACCGCCGGCGGGTGCCCGCCACTCGAGTAGCGCAGCTTGCGGTTACTTTTCTGCATCACGCCGTACCAGATGGTGAAGTACAGATTGTTGTGCTTTTCCATCAGAAAAACCTGGTTCAGCGCCGCCATGACCTTGATCGGTTCGCGAAAATCCACGTCCACCAGCGTCTGCCCCATCAGCGCATTCATGGCACTGACCGAGAGCAACGCCGACCCCACCCCATGATTGCAGACATCGAGCAGGAAGATGGCGATGTGGTCCTCATCGATATCGAAATAGCCGAAGGCATCACCCCCCAGCGAGCTACACGGGATAAACACCCAGGCTGTCTGCATGCCTGGTTGCTGAACCGGCTCGGGCAAAAGCGAACGCACGTAATCGGCCGCCTCATTGAGCTCGGCGGCCAGGGCATTCTGGCTTTCCTCCAAGGCCGCAAACGCCTGATTGCGCTGCAGCAAGGCAATGTAACCACCCGAGTGATAGCGGATACGGGCAATCAACTCCACGGGGTCGGGCAGCTTGACCAGGTAATCGTTGGCACCGGCGGCAAAGGCCTCGGCCTTGGTGGCGGGTTCTTCCTTGCTGGACAGCACGATCATCGGCACGTTGACCGTGGACTCATGGGCGCGGAACGACTTGACCAGCGTGATGCCATCGATTTCCGGCATCACCAGATCCTGCAGGATCACCGTCGGCTTGAGCTGGCCGGCCAGCTCAAGGGCTTCAGCGGGATTGCACGTGTAGTGATATTCGATATCCGTCTCGGTCTGCAGCATGCGCTTGACGGCTTCGCCAATGATGCGCTGGTCATCGATCAGCAGGACGACGATCTTGTGTTCGGTCAGCGGTTTTGCTGAAGTCGGGAGTACAGGTGTGGTCATGTTGCGCCTCGGGTGGCGTGGTGGAGTTTCAGGAAACAGGTACGGCTTCGGGCAGCCGTCCAATCTGCTCGACGATCGCATCGCCGATGTCCGCCAGCGGCAGAACGGCGGTCGCGGCGCCCAGTTCGGCGGCGGCCTTGGGCATGCCATAGACCACGCAGCTCGCCTCATCCTGGGCGATGGTATGGAAACCGGCCTTCCGTAAGGCCAGCAATCCGGCCGCGCCATCACGGCCCATGCCGGTCAGCAGCACCCCGCAGCCATGAATGGACGGGTGTTGCGCCAGACTCTTGAAGAAGACATCAATCGAGGGTCGGCTGATCAACTCCGGCCATTCCTGGGTCCAGCCCAGGCCGCGCGCATGATTGATGATGACATGTTCGGGCCGACCCGCCAGCCAGATCTTTCCCGGCTGCAGCGGCGTTTCACGGGTCAATGCCACCACCGGCAATGGGGTGCACTGATTGAGCCATTCCGCTAGCCCCTCGATGAAATGGAAATCCAGGTGCTGGACGATCACCACCGTGGCCAGAAAGTCTGCCGGCAGCCGGGACAGCACGGTAGCCAGGGCCTTGGGTCCTCCCGTTGACGAACCAATGGCCACTACCGGCGGCAATACCCGAGGGATGGCCATCTCGTTAACGGCTTTATCCGATGGACCCGCTGGCCGCGGACGATGCCCGGTCAGCGTCCTTAGGGTATTCAGGCGATTGTGAAGATCGTCCCAGCTTTCCGGCTGGTCCCAGTGCGCAGGACCAGGAAGAATGGCGGCGTCCGCTGCGCCCTGCCCCAGGGCATCGAAGACATGATTGAAACAGGGCTCACAGCCCTGATTCAGCAACAGGATGCTGCACGGGGATTCCGCCATCAACCGGCCCGTCAGGACGCCTGCGGGCATTCCTGGAAGGTCCAGCCCCATTAACAGCAAATTCACCGGGTGGGACACGCATTTCGCCAGCACGTCAGCGGCATTGTCCGCGGTCCAGTCCAGCGAGATATCCGGCTGCTCCCGCACCCATCGTGAAAGTCTTTCGACCGTGGCACGATCCTGATGGGCAATCGCGACCCTCATACGTCGTCGGCGCCCCCGATCAGATCACGAACCGCTTGGATCAGGCCCGTATCGTGGAAGCTGCTTTTAGTCAGGTAATAATCGGCGCCCGCCTGCATGCCGCGCAAACGATCTTCCTCGCGATCCTTGTAGGAGACGATGATGACCGGAAGGACGCTCAGCTTGGGGTCGGCCTTGATGCGCGTGACCAACTCAATGCCATTCATGCGCGGCATGTCGACATCGCTCACCACCAGATCGTAGGCATGCAAGGTGAGCTGGTTCCAGCCATCCATTCCGTCTACCGCCACATCCACCTCGTAGCCGCCGTTCTCCAGCAGTTTGCGCTCGACCTCTCGCACGGTGATGGAATCGTCCACGACCAGTATGCGCCGGGTCCGGCGTTTGACCGAATGCACCGGCCGGCGCCGTGTCGGCTGCGACTGACCGGACAAGCGGTCGGATGAACGCACCACATCGTCCACATCCATGATCAATACCGGCTGACCGTGCTCATCCAGCGCTACCGAACTGAGATTGGGCACCTTGCCTAGGCGACGATCCAACGGGCGTACGACCAGATCGCATTCGCCATGCAGGGCATCCACTTCCAGCGCGTACTGGCGCCCCTCGGAGCTGATCAGCACCAGCGACAACTGGGCAGCCGGCATGGGGGAATCCTCCATGCCCAAGAGACGCCTGGCCGAAATCAGTGCCACATTGCCCTGCTCGGTCGCGAAGTAATAATTTCCGTTGAGTGATTCCAGCTGGGTAGCATCGCGCCGCTCGGCCCGATCAATGCGGGCCAGCGGCAGGGCATAGCCCTGGCCGGCCACCTCGACCCGCAGCGTACGGATCACCGATCGGGTGACCGGCAAATGCAGCTCGAAACGTGTACCCGCGCCTTGCTCGGAACTCACCTGCAACGAGCCACCGCAAGCGTGAACCATGGTTTGCACCACGTCCAGCCCGACGCCGCGTCCGGAGATTTCGCTGACCGTCTCGCGGGTACTCAGCCCCGGCAAGAACAAAAAGTCATAAAGCTCGGAGGCGGTCAGCCGCTCGGCCATGTCTTCGGTGATCAGACCCTTGCTGATGATTTTCGCACGCAGCTTTTCCGCATCGATGCCATGGCCATCGTCGCTGATCGATACCAACAATCGCCCACTGCGATGCCGGGCTTCCAGGCGTAGCTTGCCCGTGGCGGGCTTGCCGGCGGCCAGACGCTCCTCGGGCGTTTCCAGCCCATGATCGAGTGCATTGCGCAACAGATGATTCAGCGGGGCATCCAGCCGGCTGAGAATATCCCGATCAACCAGCGTGCTCTGACCAAGGACTTCAAAATCGACCTGCTTACCCAGTTGACGGGCGACATCCCGCACCAGCCGGGGAAAGCCCTGGACGCCATCGGAGAAAGGCCGCATGCGACCTCGCAGGGCCAGATTGTGCAGGCGCTCGGAAAGGAAATTGGCGCGACTGGCGACATCCGCCAGCTGGGCATCGTGATGATCCACCGCCGCCCCCAACTCGGCCAGACCCTCACGAACCTGGGCCTGACCGGATTGATGATCGCCGTTACAGGACTGTACGGTGGCCAACAGCCGCCGCTGCAGGTGTTTAAGAGGTTGCAGATCGCGCGCCAGCGCCTCGATCCGTCGAGCTTCCAGCAACATGTCCGCCGCAAAGGCCAGCATCTGGCTGAGCGTCTCGGCGGTGATGCGGACGGGCGCATCGGCGGCTTCAGCCGATTCATTGGCCGGTGGTGAAGCTTTGGTGGCCGGAGGGGGGCCCAGCGCATCAGCCGAGGCAGACGGCTTTTCCGGGGTAGGTACGGAAGGTGCCGGTTCGGGTGACGAATCACCGACCGGGTTAGGCATAGCGGGCGGCGCAGCCACCGGAGTTGAAGTTGGATCTGGAGCCGGCGCTGATTCGACGTCTGCGGGGACGGGGGCCGAAACCGGCTCGGGCTTCTCCTCAGGCTCAGCCTCGGCGGGGGGATTTTGCGGGGTATTGCCTAGACAGGCGCCCACCTTGCCGACCCATTCTTCCGCTTCTGCGGCGTGCTGCTCCATCCAGTCAGCCAGCGCCTCATCGGCGACAGCACTCATGCCCACCATCCAGTCCAATGCGGCCAGCAGGATATCCACCATGGCGGCATCGAGCTTGACGCGCCCTTCCCCCGCCGCGACCAGCACATCCTCCATCTCATGGGCAATGTGAACCGCCGGCAACAGATCGACCACCCTGGCCGCCCCCTTGATGGAATGGGCCGCGCGCATCAATGGTTCGATGCGTTCACGCGAGCCGCCATCGCGTTCCAGGGTCAATAGCCCATCGGTGAGGACCGCGCTGTGAGCGCCCATTTCCTCACGGAACAATTCCAGCAGAAACGCATCAGGCGCACTCATGCCAGAGCCTCCTGAAAAAGCACGGCCAGGCGCTCTGCGTCGATCAGCTTGATGCGCAAGGCATCGAGGTCGAACAGGGCCGACACCAGCCGTTGGCTGGACTTGTCGACATTTGCGGGCAGTTTTTGCAAATCGGCAAGGGGATGCTCAATCGTCCCCAGCACCTCGTCGGCAGGAAACACCCAGCGCTGACCCTGCAGACGAACGACCAACAACCGGGGGAAAGCGCGGGTGGACTCGACCACCGCTACATCGTCGGGGTCGGGGCCAATGAAATGCTCCAGCGTGAAGCATAATTGCAGCTCGCCATGGGTGTTGACCAACCCCAGAAAATGGCGATTGCTGCGGGCGGGAACGCGGACGATGGGAACCGGCGACAGCGACTGCTCGAAACAGGCAGAAGGCATCGCCAGCCAGACACTGGCGACGCGAAATACCAGGACGCGTTGATAATCCGCTTGGCGTTCGGGCGGCTTGCTGGCGAGCCGTTGGGTTAATTCCGTCCGGTAATCCCTCGGCATCGGCCGATCCAGCAATTGCCGGCCTGCCAGCCGATAAGTCGGACAATTGCGGCAATGAACATGCTGCTGCAATTCTGGGCAACTCCGATCGGCCATTATGCCGATCGTCTTCCAGCAGGGCACGTCCCTGATCTTTTGAGGCACCGCATTCATGACCCGGTTATCCCGGCCGGATCAGCCAGCCGCGCGCGCAGACGCCCTGCCCCCGCCGCATCGCCGCTTTCCTCGATCAGCAACGCCAGGTGGGCCAGACTTTCGGCGTGACCGGGATCGAGATATAACGCCCGCCGCAAGCGGCTCACGGCCTCGGCCTTGCGATCCAGCGCACCCAACAGGATCCCGGCCAAGCTGTGCACTTCGGGGTCCAGCGAGGCGCGGGCCTCGATGGAATCGACTCGTTTGAAGGCTTCCAGATAACGGCCCTGGTCAGCCAACTGACGAACCGATTCAAGATCGATGGCGGATCGGATCACGCGGGTAGGCGGACTCAGTTCTGCGGACAGGCTTGGCCTGTTCACCTTCTCGGTGGCGGCCTGGGGGACAGCGATCGGGGTGGCAGGCTTCAAGGCCGGTCGCAAATTCGGGACAGACCGCGACGTGCGACTGGCCGGTCCGGAAACGTCACTGATCCTGGGCAGTGGTCGCAGGACGGGTCCCGGTGGCTTTGGCGTTTGAGCTTCTCGCTGGGGGCGCCAGGCAAAGGCGCCATCCATACCGGTTCTCACCAGGCCAAGCCCGGGCGGCAACTGCTCCGCATGCCCGAGAAACAGCAGTCCCTCCGGGTCCAGGCAAGCCGCGAGCGTCTCGCAAACCTGAGACCGGGCTTCACCGCCCATGTAAATCAACATGTTTCGGCAGAATATGACGTGATAGGGGTCGCGCTTCAAAAGAAAGGTGCGATCCATAGCATTCGCCTCGATGAAGCGCACCATGCCGCGCAGGCTGCCATCCACCTCTATCCACTCACCATCTCGGGGACGCAATACATGAGCCCAGCGCGCCAGTGGCTGGCTTCGCAGTCGCCGCTGGGGGTAGCGTCCACGTTCGGCAAACTCCAGCGCCGAGTGATTGATATCCATCGCATCGATCACGACACTGGCGGCATCCAGCCCCCCTTCCTGGACAATGGCGGCAATCGACCACGCCTCCTCCCCAGTGGCACAGGGCAACGCCAGGATCCGCAGCGGACTTTGCGGGCTAAACCGCCGGGCCTGGGTGGCGAGCCATTCCCCCAGCAAATGGAAAGAGGGCCATTCCCTGAAGAACCAGGTTTCACCGACCAGTAGCTCGTCAATAAAGGCCTCACGCTCCTCCCCATCCTCACGCCAACGAGCGACATAACCCTCCTCGCCAGTCATGCCGGTCGACCGGCACCGAACACCCAGCGCCTCGTCGACCGCGCCTTGGCCAAAAACGGTGAGGTCAAGCCCGTAGCGCGATGCCATCCAGCCTGCTAGCTCGGAGCCAAAGTTCATCAGAAATTCAGCCCTCATCAGCCACCAGCGCTTGCCACTCGGGCGTCAGCAGAGCCCGCCAGCGAACGGACTGAACCAGCCCGAGCTTGGTATCGAAGATTACCGGGGTCAGCCAGTCACGATCTTTCACGAGCTCATTGGGCAACACCTGCGGATTTCGCAGATCCATCATCTCCATCGCCTGCTCGACCAGCAGGCCGAGGGTACCTTCAGCGCAGCTGACCAGGAGAATGCGAGTGCTGATGACCGGCCGGCAGGCCGCCTGGCCTTGAAGAATATTCACGTCGAGTACCGGCACCAGCCGACCGTGATGGCGCAATAGGCCGACAAAATGATTCGGCGCTTGCGCCAGATGTTCAAGCTCCGGCACCGGAAGCACGGCATCAACATCGTCGGCCGGTATGGCAAAAGTATCGTGCCCCACCCGAAAGAGAATATGCTGCATGGGGACCGCCGCTCAGTCGTTGTTTGCCGTGAGAGACTTGGTCAACTCCACCCGATTATGGCCCTCAACGCGCTGGTAACGGTGGGTATCCATAAGCGTTCGAGTGAAATGCACGCCCAGGCCGCCGATGGCCCGCTCATCCAGTGACAATTCCAGATTCGGCTCGGCCAGACCAAAAGGGTCGAATGGAATGCCATCGTCCTCAATCACGATATTCAACGCTTCACCCTGCCGCTGAATGGACACCACGAACTGGCCGGATCGCCCATTCGGGTAACCATACGAAATGATGTTTTGCGCCAACTCCTCCAGCACCAGATCGACATGAAACTTGGCCTCGGACGGCCATCCCTCGGCCTCGGCCAACCCCTCAACGGCCTCGGCCAGCTCAACGAGACTATCTTGCATTGCAGGCAGTGTCAGATGCAGTTGGCCGGGGATGTCCGCTGCGGATGCGCTCATCATGCTTTCATTCATTTTCAGGACTTGAGAATGTTAAGTGTAGCGCCCAGTCGCAAGATCGAAGGATGAATTTTTGGGAACACGGGCACGGCCCAAATCATCGCATACCTGACAGCGCTGGGGTGCCGGTGCAGGGCAAAGCACTTTTTGCTGGGGTAGGGCACCTTGCGGATGTGATCGGCATAGGACCTTGCATAAAAGGGGTGGCCGGCTTGCAAAACCCGATCGGGTGACTTTATGCGTCCCCATGCCAGTTCTGCCATTGCAAGCCGGGCACGCGCGAGAATTCACGCACATTTCGCGTTACCAGCGTCGCCTGATGACGCAATGTCGTGGCGGCAATCAATGTATCGTGCGGGCCGATAGGGGTGCCTGCCGCTTCCAGCTCGGCGCGGATAAGCGCGGCCTGTGCAGCACAATCGCTGTCAAACGGCAAAATCTGCAAGGGCCGCAACAGTTGCGCCAACGCAACCAGCCGCGGTGCAGCGGCTTCTGGCGGCAAACGCACCAAACCATAGCGCAACTCATATTCCACAATCGCAGGCACGCCCACATCAGAGGGAGAGAGGGCCTGAAGCCTCGGAACGACCTCCGGGTCACCCCGGAAGTAATAGCTGATCGTATTGCTGTCCAGAATCAACATACCTCGCCTCAAAAACCAAGGCGGGGCGCATCGACGGGCAACCCACTCGCTCCATCGACTTCGCGCAGGGGGAAATCGGCGAACTGTCCGGCCAGTTCCAGGCAGTCTCTGGGCCATTCATGGGCGGCATATTTGCGGATGATCTCCGCCACCCAGCGGCTTTTTGACATGCCATTGGCCAAGGCCGCCTGATCGACCAGCGCCTGCGTGGCGTCATCCAGATAAAGCGTTATTTGTGACATTGCGGTAACTCCGAACCATTTCGCGAGACAATTATAATTGCAAGTATACGCCAAGCCAAAGCCGGGAGATCCATGACAGCCTCTTGGTTTTGGTCGCCCTCAAAGTCGACCCCAGAGCTTGGTTAGTCATTTTCATATGTAGCCCCGGAGCAATTTTGCAAGCACCTTGAGCAATGACCTGGTGGGCTAGCCGGGTGAATGCCGTGCAGTCTATTCGAAACCATCAATGCCGCTGAAGGGGGCTTCGGCAAGGCTCCCCTGATCTTCGCCGATGGACTCAGCCTACGTTTGGTTCGGCCTAGCCAGCGATGGGAACTCAGGAATCGACGAGCGGGTTTCGTCCAAACGGCGACAAAATCATCTGAGTTTCTATATCATCGACAAAAACTTCACCTTCCTGATAGAACTGGGCATTGTCATGAGAGCATTCAAAATATCCCATAGGGTGCAGGTAGCCCTGTTGTTGCTGATGATGGCGGGGTGTGCGGCCAACCCGCTCAATCCGCAAGCACAGAAAGTCCGTCTGGTGACTTCCGACCCTAAGGATTGCGAATATCTGGGTGAGGTGACCGGCAATCAGGGCAACTTCTTCACAGGCGGATGGACCAGCAACGCCAATCTGGAGACGGGAGCGCGCAACGATCTCAAGAACCAGGCCGCACAGATGGGGGGCAATACCATCCAGCTGCTGACCACGCGGGCGGGGCAAACCGGTAGCCTTGGCGTGGCCAATGGCAGCGGCGGTGGCTCCAGCGAACAGACCAATGTGACTTATGTCGGCGCGGTATACCGTTGCCGGTAATCAGCATGCCTTCGACGGACCAGCCGCTGCCGGGTGATGACCTGCCCTTTGGCGGATTCAGACACAAAGACCACCATCATGACGAATCACTCATTATCCAGAGGCAATCCAAATGACCAACACTGACGATAGGGTGATGCAACGCCTTCTGGCGGGCATCAAGGGGTTCCAGAAGCGCTATTACGAGCAATCGCCCGAGCAAATGAGAGAACTGACGGAGCATGGACAAAAGCCGAAGGTGCTCCTGATTGCCTGCAGTGATTCCCGCGTGGACCCGGCGATTCTCACCGGCGCGGCACCCGGCGACCTGTTTGTGGTCCGCAATGTGGCCAATCTGGTACCGCCTTACAAGCTGGAAGGCAGCCATGACGGGGCCCGTGCGGCGATTGAATATGCAGTGCGAGACCTGGGTGTCAACCATATCGTGGTCCTGGGGCATGCCTATTGCGGCGGGATCAAGGCATTGCTTGCCACGCTCTCCGGCCAGCGACT
>JBIIEQ010000150.1:0-3773 GCA_044237765.1 Methylococcaceae bacterium
GGATAACCATTGACCTGATGCCAACGAGCTATCCGGGAGCGCGGCCCTGACCCGCGGCAACCCTCAGGGCCACGTTTTTCTCCCACCAAAAACCGGAGCCTTAACCAAGCTGGAGACCGGTACACAGTCATGCTATTGTTTCAACGGTGACGCGTAGTGCAAACCCAGATCCACAAACCCCACACAGACACAATTGGAGTGAAAATGCACCAAGAAATCAGAACAACCCCACATCAACAGGAGCAAGTCACAAACACACAACGACCACAACCCTGTGCGTATCAAAGGAGGCCCTACCAACCACCCCTGCATAGTCAACAAGCGATCCGCCCGTCTACGGGCTTACGCGGGACGCCTGGGCCAGATGGGTATAATGGTAGTTGACAACCCGAAGGCAAAGGAAATCCCCCCGCCGAGCGGAGTAGCCGGTCAAGTGATGGTCCCCCCGCTCTCAGGACGCGGTCAGATCCAGGCGGGCGGTGCCTGCCTTGGATCCTTCGATCGTCCTTCGAACGGTCAGGTGCTTGAGTACACGAATCCAGATCCGGGCAAACCGGCCTTTGGTGCTGACCCGCCCTCGTAGCCCGCCGTGCAGCCACCCATGCCACCGCTGAACGTATTGCCGAAGCCGATTTTGATCGGCTCCCTGCTCCTGAAGCCGGCGAGCACGTTCACATAGTCGATCCAGGCTCTGCTGCGCGGGGCGTAGCTTCCGATTCGGGTGAAGCCGATAGCCCAGAAAATCAAACCCTCGCTGGGTGGTGCCGATAAAGCGCTTATCGGGATGAACCTTAAGTTTTAGCTGATCCAGTACGGCATACATTTTTCTGAGTGCCTTCCTGAGTTTGTGGCGGGTGGGTGCAAAGATGACGTAATCATCCATGAACCGCTGGTAGCGTATGCCCCAGCGACCTTCGCCGGCTTCCATGGCTCGATCCAGCGGCGTCAGATAGACCGCTCCCAACAAGGGTGAAATCGCCCCGCCGGCGACCATGCCGCGCCCCGTCGCATGCGAATCGGGGTGTTTCAGGTAGTCTTCAACCACTTCATGCAATCCCTGCTCCAGCCCGCTCTTCTTGAGCAGCGACAGCAACACGCTATGGTCCATGCTTTCGTAGTACCCGCGAATATCGAATCGGGCGACAAAAGGATAGTGTTGTGTCAGCAACTGTACCCGACGAATCGCCCCCTTGACCCCGCCACGTCCTTTTAGGTGGGCGCAGCGACCGCTGAGGAAGGACTTCAGTTGCTCGCCCATGCGGACCTTGACCTGCCTCAGTAGTGCCCCACTGGCCTTGGACCAGAGCACGTACTGACGACCCTCCGTCTGCCAGCGCCGTTCCAGCGTCAATAGGGAGGGGCGTTGACTTTGAACAACGGTAGTCTCGTCCACAGCTTGAGTGACAGGATTCCCTGCCTTACCAGACTCCGTCACCGATCAGGGTCCTCACCCTGTTCGTGGTGGGCGAGACATAAACAGCTTTGCTTGTTATCCCTGGCTCTTGGCGTCTACCGGCCAGATAAACAGCCGATCCCGATTGTGGTGGATCTCGTAATCCAGCGTCTGTCCAGCCTCAAGCGGTCGAGGAGTGGGAAGGATATGGAGATGTGGGTCCCAGCTGGAGTGGAGCGGGGGCCGGTTTTCAAACAGGATGCCCTCGCCAAAATCAAGCTTCAACCAGCGCATCAGCGATTCTGCCGTGCCCGGAGTATGGGCTGTTAGGCGAACCCTCTGGGTATCTTCGCTCGGGGCATCTTGATGCAAATCAAACCGAATCAGCTCAACGGCATCGGTCAGTGGTTCAAACTCCCCACCGCCTTTGCCGGCATGGATTTCGACCGGGGTAAAACGGTTGAAGGGGGTCAAATCGAATCCCATGGCCGTCTCCATGCGGTAGTGCTCATGATGGCCATGACCAGTGATGAGACTGCCCATGGCGGATACTTCTCGAGGCAGCAGGATGGCTTCGGGTTTCAAGAGATGGTGCCGCGCTCTTTCTGTTAGCGGCAGCACGCCCTCACCCAGCAGGGTGTTATCGACAATCTCGGCCACAAACAGATCGGCACGCTCCGGCAGATCGACCCCGACCTCCACGGCTAGGGCATCTTTGTGGATGACGGTGATGCGGTCACCAAAGCCATTTCGGGCAATGATGTTGCGGGCTGCGTCGGCCACATCCTGCCGGCGTTCACAGGTGTAGACATGCTTAGCCCCTGCCCTAACGGCCAGCATGGCAAGTATCCCGGTCCCGGTGCCGATCTCGAAGACAGTCGTGCCGGGTTTAACGAAGTGCTCCAGTGCCCTGGCGTAGGTTTCGTTGCGAAGCCGATCATGGATGATGCCGAAATGCCATAACGGCGCTTCGCGTCGGTTGAGCCAATCGGTGAGGACCCGAATCCGATAATCCCCCGGCGCAAGCGCCTGGGCGGCTCTGGCCAAGGCCCGCGCATCGGCCTTGGGTGATTTCTCCTTAAGGAATAGGCTCATGTTCGCCAGCCGCAGCGGCAAGTCCGAGCGGTCGGCAATGGCGTTGACGAAGGCTTGAGCGGTCGGGCTAAGACGTGGGAGATCAAGAACGTTGGCGAGAGTGGGCTGTTTCATGATGGAGTTAGTTTTTGTAAACGGATGGAGCGGCGTGCGTGATGGGGGAAGTCGATATCTGATGATGTTTCCGTGCCTGCTCACTGGCTAAGATTTATACCTTGGAGGATGGGACAAAGCAGCACATGCCCATCGGGGGTTTGGTGGCGCCAGTGATAGGCGCCCACCCTGCGCCATGACCCATCCGGCGAACTGGGGCTTGCCTTGCGGGTGTCGGGCAACCTGCATGGCTGATTTACGGTGCTTGGCTGGTCATGCGCATGTGGAGCAGCAACTGATCAAGGCTCTCTTCGAGCTGGGCGAGCCGAAAGGGACGGTAGAAACGGAAGATCCGGATGCCTTGGGCAATGTGGCCACATTGGCGCAAGTGATCGGCGGCCTTACCGAGGGGGTGGATGAGCCCCGGGCGGTAGGTGTTGTCGCGAATGATGCCGATGGCTTCATGCCCGACGATGGGCTTGATATGGACCTGGTCGTCGGCTGATCGATCGAGGACATACAAGTGTTGCAGCGGGCGCGGTTGTGTCTCGAAGGTATCGTTGAGGGTCAGATGGAATTTGTCGTGGCGGGTGAGGTCCCGAATCAGGCTTTCGGGGTCCAGCGCGAAATGGTCCAAGGCATCGCGCCAGAGCTTGATGCGGGGGAAACCGGCGTGAAACAGGACCTCGCCCGATGCGGGGACCACCAACCCGACGTCGTCGCTCAGTAGTGGCAGTCCGCGACGATGAAGGGCGGCGGCGAGGGTCGACTTGCCGGCACCGGAGTCTCCGCAAAAGGCGAAGGCTTGGCCATTCAACGTCAGCGCGCTGGCATGCAGGGGCACACTGCCCCGTTGATGCATGAGCGCGCCGAGGGCAGTGCCGAGAATCCAGAGCCGGATATCACCGGGGGCCGCATCGGGATGCGGATCAATCCCGATGCGCTGGCCGGCTTCCACCCGATAACGTGCCACATCGCGGATCTGAAACTGGTAGCCCCCCCCGGGGGCAATCTGCTGGTAGTCATCGATAGGGTGGGCGGCGGCGAAGTCTGTCGAAAGGTCCGCCAGGCGAATGTCAATGTCGATTGGGGCTTCGTGCGCAGTTGGTAATAGTTCCGGCAGTTCAAGATCGGAGGCCAAGTGCAGTCCGAAGACCTGATAGCGAAACGTCATGGAAACAGCGTGAGGCGG
>JBIIEQ010000015.1:0-51998 GCA_044237765.1 Methylococcaceae bacterium
GCTGAGAAGGCGCACTGCAGCGGGAGTAAATCGGCGGGGCTTATTGGGAAAGGCACGAAACCATGTCTTGTCGGCCACTTCGGCAATGGCTGCCATGACGGGTGCCGGCATACGCAGCCGGGGCTTTCGCTGCCCTGTCACCTCACCAAACATATCAAGAAGGCCATCCACTGAAGAATAGGCTGTGCTGATGATGTACTTTTGGCCGGAACGTCCCTTCTGCATCGCGAGCACATGACCCTCGGCGATATCATGGGTAGAGACAAACTCGAACCCGCCGGGAATATAGGCGCGCAACTGCCCATGGGCGTAATCGATCAATACCCGCCCAATACGGGACGGGGCGAAGTCGTGAGGACCGAGAATGGCGCAGGACGTTGCCACCACCACATTTAGCCCATCAGCATGGGCACGAAGACAGTGGTGCTCGACCAGATGCTTGGTGAAGCCATAAGGGAGGTGCCGGTCGAAGGGGTAGAAAGGCATATCCTCATGGCTCGCCTCGCCGGCCTCATAACCGGTTGCACTTAGCGAACCCGAAACAACCACCTTTTCTACGCCATACGCTGCAGCGGCATTCAGGATATTCAGTGTGCCCAACACATTGGTATCAAAAACATCGCGCTTATGGGCTGCGTCTCCCTCAATGGTGGAAACGAGTGCCGCACAGTGGTAGACACGACCACAACCCTTGACTGCATCGGAGACTTCCTGGGCGTTGCGAAGATCGCCGGAAATCCGTTCGACATCCAGGCCGTCCATCGCTCCGTTGTCGCGACCCGCACGGATCAGCACCCGAACATCTTCTCCATCGGCAATGAGTCGCCGCACCAAATTCGCTCCCAGATGCCCAGTCGCACCAGTCACCAGGGTTTTACCAACACTCATGATAGGAAGTCGCAAAGTTGCCGCATAGTCTAGCAATGTTAACATGTAAGGGGCATTCGGACTGTCATTTCAGCCCATCCTGACGAATCACCGGGGATCTCTCAAGACGCGTCCTGACGGCTCCGAAGTCCTGATTTCGCCGCTCCAAGCAGGGCACTTAACTCAATCCGCCTCCAGCCCCCGATCTTTGACATGAGCACCCCAAGCAACCCATCCGGCCAACTGTTCGAGTACATACTCACCCACCATCGAGGGCTCTTCGCCACCCTCATTCTTCTGCCCATCTCGTGCGTTTACAGCGCCTACGTATTTGTGCGCAACCACATCCTGTTCCGCTTGCGCTCGGCTCCAGCCCATCATGAACAAAGGGTTAAGGACGTCATTCGGCAAATCGAGGAGTGGAAGAAGGACGGGGCCCAACAGCAGCTATGTACCGCCCGCTCCGGCTGGCAGGCCATGAGTGAAATGGTGCCCAAATACAAGCTTTCCCGCCGCAACATCCAGATCGGCATGTATGACATTCTGGAAATCGACGAGACAAAACAGACCGTTCGTGTAGAACCCATGGCCAGCATGGGCCAGGTCTCCCGCAGCCTAATCAGCAAAGGTTGGATCCTGCCGGTAGTACCTGAACTGGATGATCTGACTGTAGGCGGCTTGATCATGGGCTTCGGCGTGGAAACCAGCAGTCATAAATACGGGCTGTTCCAGTACATTTGCGAATCGTTTGATCTCGTCACGGCCGAGGGCAAACTGCTGCACTGCAGCGCCGAGGAAAACACCGAACTTTTTCGCCTAATCCCCTGGAGTCACGGCACGCTGGGTTTCCTGGTTGCCGCTGAGCTCAAGATTATCCCGGCCCGCAAATATGTCCGGGTCGAATATCGCCCTGTGCATACACTGGACGATCTGTGCGACGGTTTCGACAAGGAATGCCGGGATACCAAAAACAACGAATTCGTCGAAGCCCTAGTTTATAGCCGCCATACCGGTGTCCTGATGACGGGCGCCCTGACCGATGAAACCGGGACTGACGGGGTCATCAACCGCATTGGTCGCTGGTACAAACCCTGGTTCTACAAGCACGTCGAGGAGTTGCTGAAAAACAGCCAGTCCACAGTGGAATACATCCCGCTTCGGGACTACCTCCATCGGCACACACGCAGCTATTTCTGGGCCATGGAGGAAATCATCACCTTTGGCAATCACCCACTGTTTCGCTGGCTACTGGGGTGGGCCCTGCCGCCGCGCATTGAACTGCTGAAGTACACCGAAACCGAGACAACAAGACGGCTCAGGGAAAAACATCATGTCGTGCAGGACATGCTGATGCCTATGCCATTGCTCAAAAAGTCCATCGAATATTTCGATGATCATTTCGACCTTTATCCGCTATGGCTCTCCCCCATGGCCATCTTTGACAACCCACAGCACCTCGGCCTGATCCACCCCTATAAAACCCCACAGGGCGGTGTCGACGAGATGTATGTGGACATTGGCGCCTATGGCACCCCCCGAAAACCCGGGTTTGATGGCCGATCAGCCCTGCCGCTACTGGAGCGATTTGTTATTGATCATCAGGGATACCAGGCCCTCTACGCCAAAACACTCTTGACCGAAGAGGACTTCCGCCGGATGTTCGATCACTCCGCTTACGATCGACTCAGGGAGAAGCTCCCCTACTGCAAGCAGGCGTTCGGGGAGATCTATGACAAAGTCTCATCGAAAGGTCGTATCTCCCCCGTGGAAATGCGCAAACTGAAGTCCGGCGAAACCAGCCAGCCACGATAAAACCCCTGGAATGCTTCATCCACGTATGCAAACCGTGAATGAAGCATCGCCTTCAAATCCAGTCGCCGATATTTTTGTGTGACAATTAGGCTGGCTGTCGACACTTTTTTGTGACCCGCCCCGTTGGGTACTGCTCTTAAGCTGACGCGGTTTCATTATTTGCAGGCTCAAGTCCTTATAGGCTGAGCGGGGCTTTCGATCGACATCCTCATCCGTCCACGTCTGCATGACTTCCTCTTTAACAACGGGCAGTCGATGCATCAACCCTTTTCGGAGTCATTCATGGATTTTCAAGCAATTACCGACCAACTACTCAAATCCGGCGAAGAACTCGCCAAAAAGGCCCAGGCACTGGCAGAGGAAAAACTTCAGATCCCGGAGAGCGGTCCTGAACGAGAAAAGATGATGGAAAACCTGGGCAAGGGGGCTGCGGCGGGAACCCTTCTCGTTGCGCTGCTGGGAACCGGCGCCGGACGGAAACTGGCCGGCACCACCTTGAAACTGGGTAGCCTGGCGGCGCTTGGGTCAGTGGCTTATCAAGCCTATCAGAACTGGCAAGGCAAGACCGGCGAAGCACCCGGCACTCCCGTGAGCGAATTGAGCGGGCCGGCCGCAGCCACGCGCAGCCTTGCCCTGCTAAAGGCCACCATTGCGGCGGCAAAAGCCGATGGCCATATCGATGCAGCGGAGCAGTCGCGCATCGAACAACAACTGTCCGCCCTCTCGCTTGATCGTGACAGCCAGGAATTTTTCAAGACCGAACTGAGCAAACCGCTCAATGCGAAGGATGTGGCCGCAGGGGCTGATTCCCCAGCAGCGGCGGCCGAGATCTATCTGATCTCTCTTGCCGTCATCGACAAGAAAAATGCAAAGGAAGAAGCCTATCTGAAAAATCTCGCAACGGAACTTAAGCTCTCGGAAGAACTGGTTGCTCAGCTGGAGTCGAGCTCCAAAGCCTGATCGAGGAACATCGAGGATGACAAAAGCGGCTCAGCGTGATCGCTAAGCCGGTTCTTTTTTGGCCCTGATTCAGTTCGTAGAGCCGGCCATCAGCACCTTCGAATCAGAAGAGATCCGATGATCCGGAGCTTGGGCGGCGCTCTGCGGGCTTGGGCACGGGTTTGGGCTTGGGTGCCGGTGCTGGCACCGGTTTTGGCGATGTCGCCGGCTTCTTCACCTCGGGTGCTTTGGCCGGTGCCGGTGATTTACTGATTTGCGGAATCCACCGCCCTCCACTAGGAACACGCGACTTGCCCGGTTTGTCCACATCGGCATCATTTCCGGATCCCGTTGCCTTGCCCGTTGATCGAGCAGAGGGTCTGGAAGAAGACTCCCTGCCGCTAACGCCGCCTATCATACCCTCGCTGACCCGGGGCTTAGCCCTGGGCTTGGCCTTTGGCTTTGGTTTTTTTGATGAATCAGTATCCGAACTTCCCCCAATATCAGGGTCCACAAGAGGGCTGTTTCTTGCGTTTTCACCGAGCGAGTCTGAACCCACAGGGACAACGGGCACCACGGGCTGAACCAGAGGCTCCGCCACTACCGGCTGGGGAAAGCCACAAGGGTTCTTTTCATCACAGATTTGAACCACCTTGAACTCGATACGACGGTTCTTAAAACGTCCATAGGGCGTTTCATTGCTGGCAACCGGTTGCTGACTGCCATAGCCCTTGACCTGCAGCATGTTGTCCGGCAAGCCCGCCGCCGTCAGGGCAGCGCGCACGGAACTGGCGCGCTCCAATGAAAGCTTAAGATTCGCAGCATCACTACCCTGATTATCCGTATGGCCCCCAACCTCGAAAACCACGGGTGCAGCCATTGTTCTGGCCAAATCCACCACGCGGTTGACAATGACTCGGCTTTCTTCCGGAAAGGTCGAACTACCTTCCTGGAATCGAATGACCCAACGATTGAGTACTGCGGCAAGATCATTGCCTTGATAGTTGAGCGGCAAGGCAGACAGGGCATCCAGTGTCTGGAGCTGAGACTCCTGGGCCAATTCCGTGTCTTCGTCCCCCAGATAGCCAAGCCGGAATCCCGGACCCAGCGCGGTTTTCAGACTATTGAGCACACTTTCCCGATCCTCATTGGACAGCCATCCACCCAGCTTCACGGTATTGCCTTCAAGACGGATATCGACGCCAGGAATATTCAGTTGCGGCAACACCCGGTCCAGCTTGGAAAGCCAAGCCGGCACACCCACTGAAGGGTCTACCACGAAGTTACCGTTCAGCCGTGACTGGCCATAAAAAGTGAGCAATTGTTCCGTGATATTTGCCTTCATTCCGGCATCGGTAACAACGCCGGTATATTCATATTGGCCACCGTCATTGCGGATGGTCAGCTTCGCCACGGGTTTGCCCGGTTCAGGCTCGGGGATTGAGGGAGCGGGCGTCTGGTCGGCGATAATTTCACGCGGGTGAGTGACGATGTGCTTGATCTTCGATTGATTCTTCCAGACCTGATAACCCAGAACAGCCGCTGTCACCAGCAGGGAAAGAACGCCAACAGTCCACCATAAAAATGTATTCGAGCGCTTTTCCTGTAAGCGTCCCACAGGCTTGCCGGCAGGGGTGACAAGCTTGGACGCATCCCCATCAAGGAAAGACTGAACGGCCGTCGGAATCTTGGTGGGAATGATGCCACCCGAGGTGAAAAAGCGCGCCAAGCGAGGAATCACATAGGCCATGGCCGTTTTGACTCGGGCATTCGCCATGCCGAGATTTTTGCCGGCTTCAGAGATGGCCCCCGCGCCCATAACACCTTCCAGCTCCTTGCCATCCAAAGGTTTGATGGCAACGGCACTATCGCGCCATGAACGAGTTATTTCGCCGAGGCCAGCCTGATCGAATCGCTCAAAAAGACCGTGCAGGCCTCCGGATCTGGGGTCGAACATGATCCTGATGGCTTCGGCCACCAAGGGCCCGGCCCTGTTTCCCAAGCCAAAATTCTCTGCAGTCTCGCGAACAATTTCATTCAACAAGGCCATCTACGGGCTCTCCACTTTCATATTTTCATGGGTGAAAACTTCCCATCTGTGTCCAATGATAACGGAACCGCATGATTTTGGCTGTCGTTTGAAGCGCCGCTGGGATTGATCTCTAATTTGATCTATCGACAAGACTTGCCTGCATCAAGCCCTGCCGGTATGTTCCCGTTGCCGATTCCACAGCTTTTGATAATGATGTCAACGACTCACCGGTTCATCTCGCTTTTACTGCTTTTAATGCTTTTAATGCTGCAGACTGACCCGATCCATGCCGAGGCCAGGTTACCCACAAAAGATTCGACCAGTGCCCGATCCGCGGTGGGTCGAGCATTTATCGTAGCCATTGATGCAGGGCACGGTGGCAAGGATGGCGGCGCGCTGGGACCGAATGGCACACTCGAGAAGGACGTGGTCCTCTCCATCGCAAAAAAACTGGCCACCCTGATTCGAAATGAAAAAGGCATGCGCAGCATCATGGTTCGTGCTGGCGATCACTACTTGGACCTGCGCAAACGAGCCGAAACGGCTCATGAAGCCAGGGCAGACCTATTTATCTCGTTACATGCCGACGCCTATGAGGACAACCTGACACAGGGATCTTCGGTTTTTACCCTGTCGGAAACCGGCGCAACCAGTGAAGCAGCCCGGTATCTGGCCGATCACGAAAATGCAGCCGTGGTAGGCGGCGTAGATCTGAATAAACAGGACGCCATTCTCGCCTCGGTTTTGGTGGACATGTCCAAAAACGCGACCCTTGAAGCCAGCGACAAGGCTGCCGCCAGCCTGATTGCAGCGCTTGAAAAGGAGTTCAAGGTCCACAACCACGAGATCCAGAAAGCAAATTTTGCGGTATTGAGATCACTGGATGTCCCATCCGTCCTGATAGAAACGGGGTTCATCTCCAATCACGAGGAAGAAAAAAGACTGCTGGACCCAAGGCAGCAGGAGCGCCTGGCTCTAGCCATTTTCAGGGGGATCAAGTCCTATTCCAGTGAGGCGGTCCGTTCATCGGGGCCCTAACCAGCAACCACGGCGGTCTGGGTCATCTGCCCACATCACAATTCAAAATCAGCATCCAACCTGATGCAAACCCGCTTCAAACCATGAATTCAACCAAGAAAGGCGGCTCTGGGCTGGTCTACTCCACGGAGTTAGGTCGCATGTGTCCTCTATGCCGAAATCCACTCAGTGCTTGCCGCTGCTCAAAAAAAAATAAGCCCAGCGTCCCGAAGTCGGACGGCATTGTGCGTATTTCGCGCGAGACCAAAGGCAGGAGGGGCAAGGGCGTCACCGTGATCACCGGCGTTCCCCTGAATTCAGTAGAACTGGAAAAGTTGGGACGACAGCTCAAGCAGCGTTGCGGAACGGGCGGCACTGTCAAGGATGGCACCATCGAAATTCAGGGCGACCATCGTGACTTGCTTCTGGGGGAACTGGAAAAACTGGGCTGGGTCGTCAAAAAAGCCGGCGGGTGAAAATCCGTCAGGCCTGAAGCATATCCGCCGCTTGAGCGGGCTGGTTTAGCATTCAGCAATAATGAATCGGATAGGATTCAGCCGGAAACGCCTCGAGGTGTCACAGTCAATCAGTAACACCCCGAAAGCAAGGAGCTTAATTAGCCGGATACAGCACAGAAGGCTTGAAATAAGCGGCTGGGTACTTGGAATCCTCCACTGGCTCAGAAGCTGCCGTCTGCACGGCTGGCGCCGCCTCTGCGTGGCTCACCGCAGGAGCGGCAGCGGCGGAGACAGAACCGGTCGTTTTCTCAATCAGTGCCGGGTCACTGAAAAGCACGGAAGGCTGGAAGTTATAGGCGGGATATTGATCCTCGCTAGCGACAGCCACATTGCCAACCACGGCTGCACTAAAGAGAGAAACAGCGGCCAGAGACTTGATAAGTTGCATAGTTACCTCCATTCAATCAGACGTTTTTATTGAATCCTGGGATGGCGGCTCGTCCGCTTGAATCCCTTGTACCCCGCACGATCTTCAATCGGGCGCACACTCTCTCGAAACACCCGCGTACTTTATCCGAAATTCCACGCAAGATGAATTCAGCGCCGTGTTACGCGGGGGCGAAAAACCAACTGAAATCAGAACAGCCCGATGATCTGGCCATGCTCATCCACATCGATGGCCTCCGCTGCCGGAACCTTGGGCAACCCGGGCATGGTCATGATGTCCCCGGCAATCGCCACAACAAAGCCCGCGCCATTGGCCAGCCGCACTTCGCGGATATGTAGATTGTGTCCGCTGGGGGCACCCCTCGCACCTGCATCCGTGGAAAAGGACATCTGCGTTTTCGCCATGCAGACCGGATAATCGGGATGCAACTCACCCCACTGTTCCAGCTGCTGCCTGACTTTGGCATCGGCGCTGATGGTCGCGGCGCCGTAAACCTTGGTGGCTATGGCTTCGATTTTGTTCCAGAGCGGTGCGTCTTTTTCGTAAACAAAAGCGTGTCGTCCCGGCTGCGCATCCACCTGTTCGGCGACAACCCGGGCAAGTTCCTCGGCACCTTCACCACCCTCGGCCCAGTGCCTCGCAATCACGGCCTTGACGCCAAGATTCTCACACTGCTGGCGCAACCACTCCACCTCTGCATCCGTATCAAAATGGAAGTGATTGATGGCCACCACACACGGCAACCGGTAATGCTCGCGAATATTGAGGACATGCTTTTCCAGATTCGCAAACCCCTTTTTCAGTGCTGACAGATCCTCCTGATTCAATGCTTCCCTGCTCGCCTCACCATGGAATTTCAAAGCCCTGACCGTCGCCACCAGCACCACCACAGCGGGTTCGAGTCCCGCCATCCGGCACTTGATGTCGATGAATTTCTCTGCTCCCAGGTCGGCGCCGAATCCCGCCTCAGTCACTACATAGTCCGCCAGCTTCAAGGCAGTCCGGGTGGCCATGACCGTATTGCAGCCATGTGCGATATTGGCGAAGGGGCCGCCATGAATGATGGCGATATTGTTCTCGAGGGTCTGTACCAAATTCGGTTTTATGGCGTCCTTCAGCAAGGCCGCCATGGCGCCATGCGCTTTCAGATCGCAGGCGTAGACCGGCGTTTTGCCATCCGTCTTGTAGGCAACGATGATGCGGCCCAGACGCTGCTTGAGATCGTTAAGATCAGTGGCCAAACACAGAATCGCCATGACCTCGGAAGCCACGACAATATCGAAACCGTCCTCACGCAAATAACCGTTGGGCGTACCACCCAGTCCGACAACAATCTTGCGCAGGGCGCGGTCGTTCATGTCCACCACCCGCTTCCACTGGATGCGGCGAGGATCAATACCCAAGACATTGCCGTGACTGATGTGATTGTCGATCAGCGCTGACAACAGATTATGCGCGACGCCGATGGCATGGAAGTCACCCGTGAAATGCAGATTGATGTCCTCCATGGGCACCACCTGAGCATGCCCGCCACCCGCCGCGCCTCCCTTGACCCCGAAGCAAGGTCCGAGGGAGGGCTCCCTCAGACACATCACGGCTTTTCTGCCAATGCGATTGAGGCCATCACCCAGCCCGACCGTCGTCGTGGTTTTGCCCTCACCCGCTGGCGTCGGGCTGATGGCGGTGACCAGAATCAGCTTGCCGTCCGGCCGATTTTCAAGGGAATGAATATAATCCAGCGAAAGCTTTGCCTTGAAATGCCCATAGGGATCGAGCTCCTGCGGGGGAATTCCCAGCTTCTCGCGCGCCAGATCGATGATCGGGATCATTTTGGCCTGGCGGGCAATTTCAATATCAGACATGGAGACTCCTCTGCAAATTAACGAAAGAATCGTCGCGCTCTTTCGGGGACGAAATATGACAATCTATAAAGCCGCATCTTTTTTCAGCCACCGCAGCACTTCTTGTGCTTTTTTCCGCTCCCACACGGACACGGGGCATTCCTGAGCGGCTTCCCCTGGTGGGCAGTCTTGCCATGGAAAGGAAAGGTTCCATCAAGGTAAAACCAGCGACCATCCTGTCGGGTAAAGCGACTGATTTCGTGAAACAGGTAGGTGTCCTCGCCGAGCTCATACTTTGCCTTGAACTCCACCACCCCCCGGTCATCCGACTCGGTACCACCGATAGTTTTGATCACTTCCAGACTCGACCAGGTCCTTTCATCCTGATCCAGGCCCAGTTGCTTTGGACGTTTGACGGGATCCCAAGTCGACTGAAGATACTCCGAATTTCTCAACTGAAACGCCGAAAAACGAGATCGCATGAGGGTTTCCGCACTGGGGGGGACGGTTTCGCCGGCCAGGAAGGGGCCACAACAGTCTGAAAATAACTTCCCCGACCAACAGGGGCAAGAGTTGCTTGTATCCACCATTTGAACTGTTAGCGGGGAAACTTGAGGGGGCAGAATCTTAACATCAAGCGAGCCCCGAGCGACCACCAGGCAACCGATCAGCAATGAGGTCTTCAATCATGCACACGCGCCCGATTACAATTGCCCGATGCAGGCTTATGAATTTTCACACCGGGTGCTTGAGTGGTTTGACCACCACGGCCGCAAGGACCTGCCTTGGCAGATCGAACGAAATCCCTACCGCGTCTGGGTTTCGGAAATCATGCTGCAACAAACCCAGGTGACGACGGTGATTCCGTATTTCAACCGGTTCATGGCCCGGTTCCCCGACGTGTCGAGCCTGGCTGGCGCCGAACTCATTGATGTCACCGACCACTGGGCGGGTCTCGGCTATTACGCCCGTGCGCGTCACCTTCATCTCGCGGCCAAGGCACTGAGCCATCAGCACGCGGGCGAATTCCCGTCCACCCTTGACGCGCTCCAGAGCCTTCCCGGCATCGGCCGGTCCACGGCCGGCGCCATTCTGAGTCTGGGCCTGAACCAGCGCGCGGCCATCCTCGACGGCAATGTCAAACGGGTACTATGCCGTTTTGCCGGCATCGAGGGCTGGCCGGGGGTGACGGGCATCATCCGCCGACTGTGGGCACTCAGCGAAAGCCTGACCCCGTCCTTGCGAACGGCCGACTACAATCAGGCCATGATGGATCTGGGCGCCACGGTCTGCACCCGGAACAAGCCCACGTGCGAAAACTGCCCCCTCAAGGCCGATTGCGAGGCTCGGGCAACCCGCCGGACGCACATGATTCCGACTCCGAGGCCCAAACGGGATATACCAAGCCGCCAACGCTTCCTGCTGGTGATGCGAAATCCGAATGACGAAATCTTTCTGGAAAACCGCCCGCCCACCGGCATCTGGGCCAACCTCAAAAGCTTCCCGGAATTCGATTCGCTGGATGACCTGGAGGCGTGGTGCACCCAGAAAGGCCACCAGACGCAACGAATGACCGTCTTGCCACAACGCCGCCATACCTTTTCGCATTACCATCTGGATTTTACGGCGGTCATCTGTCCGGTAAACACCAGCAACACCGTGAGCGAAAATCTGCAGAGTGGCTGGTTTGCACCCCGAGATGTGAGAAGCTTGCCGGCGCCCATCAGAACATTGCTCGCGGAACTCGATCCGCAGATCGCCGACTCACCGTGATCCGACACAAAAACCTGAAACTTAAACCGTCAATTCAAGAAAACGCACATGACCCACATCGTCAAATGCCTGAGGACCGGCAAAGAAGCTCCTGGCCTCGAGAAACCTCCGTTCCCCGGCCCGGCGGGACAGAAGATTTATGAAAACATTTCGGCCGAGGTGTGGCAGGAATGGTTGAAACTGCAAACCATGCTCATTAACGAACACCGACTGACCCCGTTCGAGGCAGAGTCCAAGAAGTTTCTGGCGGTTGAGCGCGAAAAATTCCTGTTCGGCGGAGCCAGCGACATGCCCGAAGGCTATCGCCCACCCGCCGGTTAAACTGGACTACTCTTCTTCCGAGGGCTCGGGTTCCGTGACCACTTCGGCAGATTGCACATCCGCCTCGTCCGGGTAAGGCGAGCTCCTCGCATCGGCAGGACGCTCAACCGGATCCGCCTGAATGGTCCGACTGGGCCGGTAGGGAGTTGCCGGAGAATAGAACTCCTCGGAGGCATCCGTCGCGGCAGGAGCAGTCTCATAGGAACGAGCCGGAGTGCGCGTAACAGGCACGGCTGCCTTCGGGACACTTCGACTGGACTTGATCGGTGGCGCATCCAGCGCGGATTTGTTCGGGTCTTCTTCCTGAGCAATCGGCGCCAGCCCTTCATCACTTTCGGCCGCCTGCTGCCAACCACTGCCATTCCCACCAATCACAACGGGAATCCCCGTGGGCTTGTCGATGGCACGACGAACCTTGTCCATATTGACAGAAGCGCCCTTGTCCCTCTGTTTCTGGATTTCGGAGTTGGCCAGGCGCATCAGGAAACTGGAGCGCTGGGCATCTTCCCGGGCCAGTTGTTCCTTGCTGATATTGTCATCCGGGTCATGCGGCGAAATGCCAACATCCTCATCCAGCGGCTGACTGACTTCCATGTAGAGTTTGTTGCCCTCCCAGCCCAGCTTGATCGGCTGGTTGACGAGATACACCGGCGCGCCGATCGGCACCTGAGGAAATAGCTTGGCGATATCCTCGTTGTACAGCCGCATGCAGCCATGGGTCACACGCATGCCGATGCCATCCGCCTTGGCCGCATCGGTCCCGTGAATCAGGTAACCGGCGACGCCCAGGCGCATGGCAAATTTGCCCAGGGGATTGTCGGGACCGGGCGGTACCACGTCCGGCAAGGGATCGCCCTTCGCCGCATGCTCGCGCTTGATTGAGGCCGGCGGCGTCCAGGAAGGATCCTTCTGCTTGTTCACCACGGTCGTCTTGCCAATCGGTGTGCGCCAGTCCATGCGGCCCATGCTGACCGGGTAGGTAATGACTTCGCCGGTCTGGGCGGAGGTGAAACTTTGCGCGGGCGCAGCGACGGGCGCCGGTTTGGCCGGTGCCGCCGGCTTGGCGCCCGGGGCGGTCTTGGTGGTCGCGCGGGCCACAGGCGCGGTGGCCGGCTTCTTCGGCGCGGCCGACGCCTTCACTGGGTAGTAATACAGGCGCATCTCGGGAATATTGACAACAATGCCCGCACGGGGCGCGTCGGGCAGTATGTATTCGCGCGGCAGCAGAACGCGAGTGCCCTCCTTGGGCAGCCAGCGGTCGATGGTGGGATTGGCCATGGTCATCTCATCCTGGCCAACGCTGTTGCGGCGGGCGATATCGATCAGCGTGTCCTCGTCATGCGCCGTGGTGTAACGAATCTCGCCGATGAGGTCGTTGCCGCTGGCGGGCACACTGAAGGATTCAGCGCCGGCCAGTCGGGCGCCACCAACCAGCGCCAGGGCAACGGCCAGCCGTGCGATCACAGGGGTGAAATGGGGCTTCGATACGCTCATGGTTCTCCTCTTGTCTCAGGGGGAAGTCGGGGTGGTGGCGTTCTCGCCGCCGAACCAACTCAGCAGCACGGGCAGGAAGGCATCGATTTCCAAACTCATAATGGCAAAATCGGCATCAAAACGGGCCGACGGATCGCCTGTTTCGATATCGGCGGCGGCCTCCTGAATGGCATCCAGAAACCGCAGTCGCTTGATGGAAAGCGAGTCATCCAGCACCAGGCTCAGCCGGTCATTCCAGCTGAAGGCCAGCTTGATCACCTCCTTGCCTGCCTGGATATGGTTGAGTATCTCCGGCACCTCAAGGTCGTGCCGACGACAACGGACAATGCCGCCATCCTCCTCGGGTGACTTCAGTTCGCATTCACTTTCCAGCGTAACGTCATGAGGAAGCGCCCCCCCCGCCAGCCATTGCGTCATGACGGTTGCCGGCTTTTCTTTGGTGGCCACCGGGCTGACGGGAAACCCGTCCAGCGTCTGCCGCAATACGGCGACGAAATCCTCCGCCTTGCGGGCACTGGCGCTATCGACGATCAACCAGCCGCCCCGGGGATCGATGTAGCCATAGGTTCGCCGAGTCTGGCTGAACGCCCGGGGCAGCATATCGTGCAGAATCTCGTCGCGAATGGATTCCCGCTCTTTCTTTCGGACAGAGCGAGCCTGTTGCTCCTCGATCTCCGCCACCCGCTCGGCCACCAGTTCATTGACCGCGGCTGCAGGAAGAATCTTCTCCTCGCGCTGCAGGCAGAGCATGATGAATCCGCTGGTCTGATGTACTAAAGGGAAATGCTCCTTGCCCAGTGGGGGAAACCAGCCTTCGCTGAGCGGTTCCAGGCTGCCGCAATGGCGAAAACGCCGTTCCTCGAGTTTCTTTTCCAGCTCGGCCCCGCTCAGAGTGAACGGTTCGGTCAGGCGCAGCAGGGCAAGGTTCTTGAACCACATCGTAATTGGATTTTCAAAAGGCCGCGATTATGGCCACTGACGTGCACTTTGTCATCCAAAACGCGGTTTTGTAACGGCCTTGTATCGCATTTACTCAACAATCAAAAATCATGAAACGGCCCGCCCGGGTCACGGTCACCGCACCCTTCGATAGGAACTTCCGGACCCACTGTTTCCAGAGTTCGCCTTGAGGCCGATAATAAGGCCGCTTCATTCACGGCATGCCCCCATGAAATTACCGACACTGATCGCTTGTCATCTGGCCATGGTCCTGACCACGCCCGCCCAGGGCGAAACCATTTACGTCACCCTGGAAAAGGACAACGCGCTGGCCGTGGTTTCCGAACCGGAGGGCAAGCTCGAAAAAACCGTCCAGATTGGCAAACGGCCGCGTGGCATAGCGCTGAGCCAGGATGGCCAATCGCTTTACGTTGCGGTCAGCGACGAAGACACCATCAAGATCATCGACACCGACAGCCTCAAGGTGGTGGGCAAGCTGCCCTCCGGCGAGGACCCGGAAACCTTCGTCATCGACCCTGAAGGCCAGCTGCTGTTTGCCTCAAACGAAGACGACAACCAGGTCACCGTCATCGATCTCAAGACCCAGAAAAAGCTCAAGGCCATCCCCGTGGGCGTGGAGCCCGAAGGTATCGCCGCCAGCCCGGATGGCCAATGGATCGTTAGCACCAGCGAAACCACCAACATGGCCCACTGGATCGACCGCAAGACGCTGACAATCGTCGACAACACCCTGGTTGACCCGCGTCCTCGCGCCTGCACCTTCACCGACGATAGCCAGCAGCTATGGGTCAGCTCGGAAATCGCCGGCACCGTCAGCGTTCTCGATAGCGCCACCCGTCAACCGGTTGGCAAGATCAGTTTCAAGATACCGGGCGTCACCCAGGAAAAGATTCAGCCGGTCGGCATCCGCATCGACCCGGATCGCCGCTACGCCTACATCGCCCTGGGCCCTTCCAACCGGGTCGCCGTCGTCGACGCCAAAACCTACCAGGTAATCGAGTACTGGTTGGTCGGCCAGCGCGTCTGGAACCTGGCGTTCTCACCTGACCACAAGCGCCTGTACACCACCAATGGCGTCAGCAACGACATCTCCATCATCGACCTGGAAGCCCGCAAGGTGGTCAAGTCGGTGGCAGTCGGTCAATACCCCTGGGGCGTGGCGGTAAAGCCATGAGTAGTAACCCAGCCCTGACCATCGAGGGGCTTTCCTACGCCTATGGCCCAAAGAAAGCGCTCGATCAGGTCAGCTTCGACGTCGACACCGGCCAGTGCGCCATCCTGCTGGGACCCAATGGCGCCGGAAAATCCACCCTGTTTTCGCTGATCACGCACCTCTACGACAGTCGGGACGGCCATATCCGCATTGCCGGCCATGACATCAAGACCGACCCCAGCCAGGCTCTGGCCCATCTCGGGGTTGTTTTCCAGCAGCCCACGCTGGACCTCGACCTCAGCGTCCTGCAAAACCTCCACTATCACGCCGCCCTGCACGGGATGGGCCGAAGGGAGGCCGCGAAACGCATTCAGGAAGAGCTGCAGCGGCAAGGCATGTTCGAACGTGCCGGCGAGAAAGTCCGGCAACTGAATGGCGGCCATCGGCGCCGGGTCGAGATTGCCCGAGCCTTGCTGCACCGGCCGCGACTCTTGCTGCTGGACGAGCCCACCGTCGGCCTCGACGTCCCCAGCCGCAAGGCGATGGTGGAGCATGTTCATGAACTGACCCGCACCGGGGACATCGCCGTCCTGTGGGCGACCCACCTGATCGATGAAATCCACCCGGAAGATCGACTGATCATCCTGCATGCCGGCTGCGTCCGGGCGGAGGGCAGCGTGCCGGACGTGCTAGAGAGCACCGACACCACCACTATCGGCGAAGCCTTCGAAACACTCACACGCCGACGGGAGGCCGCATGACTGTCATGCATTACCTGCGCGCCTTCAAGGGCATCACCGGCCGGGAACTGCTGCGCTTCGTCCATCAGCGCGAACGCTTTATTTCCGCCCTGGTCAGGCCACTGATGTGGCTGTTCATCTTCGCCGCCGGATTCCGCTCCACACTGGGCGTCGCCATCATCCCGCCCTACGAGACCTACATCCTTTACGAGGTCTACATCACGCCGGGCTTGCTGGGGATGGTGCAGTTGTTCAACGGCATGCAAAGCTCGCTGTCGATGGTCTATGACCGCGAAATGGGCAGCATGAAAACGCTGCTGGTCAGCCCCCTGCCCCGCTGGTACCTACTCACCTGCAAACTGCTGGCCGGTGTCATGGTGTCGGTGGTGCAGGCGTATGTGTTCCTGCTGATTGCCTGGCTGTATGGCATCGAAGCCCCGCCGATGGGTTACCTCACCGTGCTGCCGGCGCTGATCCTGTCCGGCCTGATGCTGGGCGCGCTGGGCTTGCTGCTGTCATCCTTCATCAAGCAACTGGAGAACTTCGCCGGCGTCATGAACTTCGTCATCTTCCCGATGTTCTTCCTCTCCACCGCGCTCTATCCGCTGTGGAAGGTACAGGAATCCAGCGTGCTGCTGTATCGGCTATCGCAATACAACCCCTTCACCCACGCCGTCGAGCTGATCCGCTTTGCCTTGTACGAGCAGTTCAACCTTCAGGCTTGCCTGATCACGCTGGGCGCACTGGCGTTTTTTCTGGCCGCTGCAGTGATCGGCTACAATCCATCCAAAGGCATGATGCAACGTAGAGGCGGACCTAATTAATGACCATGCAAACCAAAAAAACCGTCCTGGTAACCGGCGGGGCCGGCTTCATTGGGGGGAACTACGTGATCCGGCAGATCGGGCGCGGCGACTCCGAGGTCATCAACCTCGACGCGCTGACCTATGCCGGCAACCTCGACACCCTGCATGGGGTCGATGACGACACCCGACATCATTTTGTCCTGGGATCGATCGGTGACAGTGCGCTGGTCGATTATTTGGTGCTGCGCTATCAGCCCACAGCCATTATCAATTTCGCTGCCGAGAGCCATGTCGACCGCTCCATCGACTCGCCGGAAGCCTTCATCCAGACCAATATCCTCGGAACCTTCCAGTTGCTGGAATCGGCCCGCAAATACTGGCGGAGCCTAACCGAAGCCGAGCAGCGCGATTTCCGCTTCCTGCATGTCTCGACCGACGAGGTCTACGGCAGTCTCGGCCCGACCGGGAAGTTCACCGAAACCACGCCGTATCAGCCGAACTCGCCCTACTCGGCCTCCAAGGCCAGTTCCGATCATCTGGTGCGCGCTTATTTCCACACTTATGGGATGCCGGTGCTGACCACCAACTGTTCGAACAATTACGGCCCGTATCAATTTCCGGAAAAGCTGATTCCGCTGATCATCCACAACGCCCTACATGGCAAGCCGCTGCCGGTCTATGGCACCGGCTCAAACATTCGCGACTGGCTGTTTGTCGAGGATCACTGCGCTGCCATCGAGCGAGTGCTGGAAGCCGGCACGCCGGGCGAGGTCTACAACATCGGCGGCAATAACGAAAAAACCAATCTGGATGTGGTGCATACGATCTGCGACCTGCTGGATGAACTGAAACCGGATGCCACGTTCGGTCCCCGCCGCCAACTGATCACCTTTGTGGCTGATCGGCCGGGCCATGACCAACGCTATGCCATCGATGCCGGCAAGATTCAATCGCAACTGGGCTGGACGCCAAGCGAGACGTTCGAAACCGGACTGCGCAAGACCGTCCAGTGGTATCTGGATAACGAGGAATGGACCCAGCGGGTCATGGACGGCAGCTATCGGGGCGAACGCCTCGGCGCCGGCGAAAGCTGATTCCTGCTCCATCTGCCCTTCGACCACCAAGGGGACTTCGAAGAATATCCGTTGTGCTTCGAGCCCCCCAAGAGGGCACCGAAGTTCGGTAGTCCCCTAACTTCCAGATTTCAAGAGAACTGACACTCATGCCATCCATCAAGGGCATCATCCTGGCCGGCGGCTCCGGCACCCGCCTGCACCCGCTGACTCATGTCACCAGCAAGCAATTGCTGCCAGTGTTCGACAAGCCGATGATCTATTACCCGCTGTCGGTGCTGATGCTGGCGGGCATTCGGGAGGTACTGATCATTACCACCCCGCAGGATGCGCCGATGTTCCGGCACCTGTTGGGCGACGGCTCGCAATGGGGCATGTCCCTGCATTACCGGGAACAACCCAAACCGGAAGGGCTGGCCCAGGCTTTCATTATCGGTCGGGAATTTGTCGGCCACGATCCCTCCTGCCTGATCCTCGGAGACAACATCTTCTACGGCCATGGCCTGACCGACAATCTCAAGGCCGCTACCTCGCAGACCGAGGGCGCCACGGTATTCGGCTATTGGGTCAACGATCCCGAGCGCTATGGCGTCGCCGAATTTGACAAGAATGGCCAAGTCGTCGGGCTGGTTGAAAAACCGAAGGAGCCCAAATCCAACTATGCCGTCACCGGGCTTTATTTCTACGACAACCAGGTGGTGGACATGGCCCGCGATCTCAAGCCTGGGGTGCGCGGCGAACTGGAAATCACCGACATCAACAAGCTGTATCTGGAAAAACGCCAGCTGCGGGTAGAAAAGCTCGGTCGCGGCATTGCCTGGCTGGATACCGGCACGCATGCGTCCCTGCTGCAGGCGTCCAACTTCATCCAGACCATCGAGGAACGGCAGGGCCTCAAGATCAGCTGTCCGGAGGAAATTGCCTGGAGTCAGGGCTGGATCAGCGCGGAGCAATTGGCGGAACAGGCCGAGCCGCTGAGAAAGAGCAACTACGGCGAGTACCTCCTCAAACTGCTGAAAATGGAGCGGCCCGCATGATCATTGAAACCACCCCCCTCGCCGGCCTCCTACTGGTCAAGCCGGACGTGTTTGGCGACGAGCGCGGTTTCTTTCAGGAAACCTGGAACCTTCGGCGTTATACCGAAGCCGGGCTGGACCGCCATTTCGTGCAGGACAACCTGTCCCTATCCCGCAAGGGCATCCTGCGCGGGCTGCATTTTCAGAATCCCGGCCCTCAGGGAAAACTCGTTTATGTCCTGCAAGGCGAAGTGTTCGATGTGGCCGTCGATGTCCGGGCCGACTCACCCACCTTCGGCCAATGGTATGGCGCGACCCTGTCCGCCGAAAACCATCATCAGCTGTTTGTGCCTGAAGGATTCGCACATGGTTTCTGCGTGACCAGCGAGACTGCCCTCTTCGCCTACAAATGCACCGACTTTTACAATCCCAAGGCGGAATTCAGCCTGCTCTGGAATGATCCCGACATCGGCATTGAGTGGCCGATCAAGAACCCGGGGCTGTCGGAAAAGGACCAAAATGGTCAGCCACTGAGTGAATTTTCCAGGGACTCGCTGGCGGTCTGGTGAGCATGGATATCCTGCTGATTGGCCATGAGGGCCAGGTTGCGTGGGAACTGCAACGCACGCTGGCCTACCTGGGCCGTGTCACCGCGCTGGGTCGGTGCACACAGCCCGCCCTGGACCTAACAAAATCCGACGAAATCCGTGCCAGCTTGCGAGCGCTTCAGCCGAAACTGATCGTCAATGCCGCCGCCTATACCGCGGTGGACAAGGCTGAGCAGGACCATGAGACGGCCTTTGCCATCAATGCTGAGGCCGTTGCGGTTCTGGCCGAGGAAGCCAAGTGGCTGGACGCCGGATTAATCCACTACTCTACCGATTATGTGTTTCCCGGCAATGCCCGGCATCCCTATCGTGAAGAGGATGCCGTGGGCCCGCTGGGCGTTTACGGACAGAGCAAGCTGGCGGGCGAGGAGGCCATCCGGGAAGCCGGGATTCCTCATCTGATTCTGCGAACCGCCTGGGTGTATGGCCGACGCGGCCAGAACTTCCTGCTCACCATGCTCCGGCTGATGCGGGAGCGGGACACACTGGGCATCGTCGATGACCAGCTGGGCGCACCAACCTGGAGCCGGCTGATTGCCGAAGCCACCGCGCTCATGCTGACCCGTTGTATCCACGATGGGCGCTTTGCGCCAGAAGACAAGGCAGGCACCTATCACCTCACCTGCGGGGGCCAAACCTCCTGGTTTGGATTTGCCGAACATATCAGGACGCTGGCCATTGACCAAGGATTGCTGAATAAAACAGCGGCGCAACTGAACCCGATTCCGACCTCGGCGTACCCTACGCCCGCCCAGCGTCCGGCCTACTCCGTGCTGTCCAACGACAAGCTGGACCGGGCATTCGGCATCCGCTTGCCGGATTGGGAAGAGGCTCTGTCATTGTGTCTTTCAGAAACCCATCCTGCCTGACCGCAACTATACCCCGCCTTGATGACTTCCCCCCGCTTCGTTCACCTGCGACTCCACACGGAGTATTCCCTGATAGACGGGCTGGTGGACGTCAAGGCGCTGGTCAAGCGCTGCGCCAATCTCGGCATGCCGGCCGTCGCGGTCACCGACCATGCCAATCTCTTTGCCCTGGTCAAGTTCTTCAAGGCCGCCCAATCCGCCGGCATCAAGCCCATCGCCGGGGCCGACATCCTGCTCTACAACGACGCGGAACCGGCCGCTCCCTTTCCGCTGACCCTGTTCGTGCAGAATGACACCGGCTACCGGACGCTCACTCGGCTGATTTCCCGCGCCTATCGCGAAAACCAGCACCAGGGAGTTCCACAGGTGATGGCCGACTGGCTGCAAGATCACAATGACGGACTGATCGCGCTGTCCGGTGCTCGGAATGGACAAATCGGGCGAGCTATCCTTTCCGGCAACCCCGAGGAAGCCCGGCGGTTGGGGGAGCACTGGGGCGCTGTTTTCAGGGACCGCTTTTATCTGGAGCTGCAACGCACGGGCCGCCCGCAGGAAGAAGCCTACATTGCGGGCGCCATTGAAATGGCGCTGGCGCTGGATCTGCCGGTGGTCGCCACCAATGATGTGCGCTTCCTGGCCAGTGAAGATTTCGAAGCCCATGAGGCGCGAGTGTGTATCCATCAGGGGCGAGTGCTGGATGATTCACGCCGCCCCCGGGATTACACCGATCAGCAATACTTCAAAAGCCAGGACGACATGGCCGCGCTGTTTGCCGATCTCCCCGAAGCACTGGAAAACACTGCCGAAATCGCCAAGCGCTGCAATCTGAAGTTGACCCTGGGCGAGAACTTCCTCCCGAATTTCCCGGTGCCAGAAGGCATGACGACCGGCGAGTACTTCGCGGTGGAATCCCGCAAGGGCCTGCAACAGCGTCTCGCCACACGCCCCCCGGTAGGCAAAGGCTCGCTCGATGAACGGACCCGGGCCTATGAGGAACGACTTGAGCTGGAAATTTCTGTCATCAACCAGATGGATTTTCCCGGCTACTTCCTGATCGTCGCCGACTTCATCCAGTGGGCGAAGAATCAGGGCATACCCGTGGGTCCGGGGCGTGGCTCAGGCGCCGGCTCGCTGGTGGCCTATGCGCTGAAGATCACTGATCTCGACCCCATCGAATTTGAATTGCTATTCGAGCGCTTCCTCAATCCGGAGCGTGTTTCCATGCCCGACTTCGACGTCGACTTCTGCATGGAGCGTCGAGATGAGGTGATCGATTATGTCGCGAGGACCTACGGGCGCGATCGGGTTTCACAGATCATCACCTACGGCAGCATGGCTGCCAAGGCGGTGGTCCGGGATGTCGGGCGGGTACTGGGGCATCCCTATGGCTTTGTGGACCGAATCGCCAAGCTGATTCCCTTTGAGCTGGGCATCACCCTCGACAAGGCACTGCAGGACAGCGAGGATTTGAAGAAGCTTTATGAGTCGGATGAGGAAGTCCGCGCCCTCATCGACCTGGCGCAATCGCTGGAAGGCTTGACGCGCAATGCCGGCAAACACGCGGGTGGCGTGGTCATTGCGCCTTCGGATCTGACGGACTTCAGTCCGCTTTATTGTGAGGCCGGCGGCGACAATCTGGTGACGCAGTTCGACAAGGATGATGTTGAGGCGGTCGGCTTGGTCAAGTTCGATTTTCTGGGGCTACGGACGCTCACCATCATCGACTGGGCGCTGGAAACCATCAATCGCCAACGGGCGGAGAAAGGCGAGAACGCCGTCGATATCTCGCTGATTCCGCTGAATGACCCGCCCACTTATGAGTTACTGAAAAGCTGCCAGACCACTGCCGTCTTCCAGCTGGAATCCCGCGGCATGAAGGACCTCATCAAGCGGCTGCGACCCGACTGCTTCGAGGACATCATCGCACTGGTGGCGCTGTTCCGGCCTGGCCCTTTGCAGTCGGGCATGGTCGATGATTACATCAACGTCAAGCATGGCAAGCAGAAGGCCGAGTTTCCGCACCCCATACTGGAACCCATTCTGAAGCCGACCAATGGCGTCATCGTTTACCAGGAACAGGTGATGAAGATCGCCCAGGACATGGCCGGCTACACGCTGGGCGGAGCCGACCTGCTGCGACGCGCCATGGGCAAGAAGAAGCCCGAGGAAATGGCCAAGCAGCGCGAGATTTTCGTCAGCGGCGCCACCGGGCTGGGCATCGACGAAAAAATCTCCGGGTACATTTTCGACCTGATGGAGAAATTCGCCGGCTACGGCTTCAACAAGTCGCATTCGGCTGCCTATGCGCTGGTGTCCTACCAGACCGCCTGGCTCAAGGCTCACTACCCGTCCGCCTTCATGGCGGCGGTGCTGTCTTCAGACATGGACAAGACCGACAAGGTGGTGGTGTTCATCGAGGAATGTCGGCAGATGAAGCTGGCGATCCTTCCGCCCAACATCAATCGTTCGGAGTTTCGCTTCACCGCCCTGGACAACGGGTCCATTCAGTATGGGCTCGGCGCCATCAAGGGCGTGGGCGAAAGCGCCATCAATGAAATTCTCGAGGAACGCCGGAAGCACGGAGCCTTCGCCGATCTGCGCGATCTTTGTCGCCGCATAGACACCCGCAAGGCCAATCGGCGGGTACTGGAAGCCCTGATTCGAGCCGGGGCTCTGGACAGCATTGATGCCAATCGCGCGGACCACATGGTTGAGCTGACAGACGCGCTCAAGGCCGCCGAGCAGCACGGCGCCATGGCCGCCTCGGGACAGGACGATCTTTTCGGCCTGCTGGACATGCCCGCGCCGGAAACCGCCCACGCCGGCAAAGCACAGGTCGAACCATGGTCAGAGGAGGAACGCCTCAATCATGAAAAGGCGACCCTGGGGCTCTACCTCACCGGCCATCCCATCGGCCGCTTCGAAGGCGATATTGTCCACTTCATCACGGATCGGCTGGGCCCACTGACCGAGCGGCATGATCGCAGCGGTAATCCAGAGGGCACTTATGGCCGCCGTCAGGAAGTTCGGGCGGTGGTCGCCGGACTGGTGGTGGAACTTCGCACCAAGCAGAACAAGAACGGCAAGCGTATGGCGTTTGCCACGCTGGATGACCGCACCGGCAGACTGGAAGTTGCCGTGTTTTCGGAAGCCTTCGACAAGTTTCGCGAATACCTCGTCAAGGACACCCTACTGGTCGCGGAAGGCAATCTGAGCTGGGATGACTTCGCCGGGCAACTGCGGCTGAGCGCTGACAACCTGATGAGCATGGAACAGGCGCGAGTGGCCTTTGCCAAGCGTCTGACGCTTTACCGGGCAGCCATCGGGACCGAAGAGGAAGCCCCGTCTTTATGGGCAGAAAGACTTCAGCAGACGCTCTCGCCTTTCCGTGGCGGTCATTGCCCGGTCTTCATCGAATACCAGGCCAGAGGCGCACAGAGCCTGATACAGCTGGGCGAACACTGGCAGATCCGCCCCGAGGAACCCCTGTTGGTTCAGCTCAGGTCACTCCTCGGCGACGAGAGTATCGTTCTGCAATACACCTGAGCCGAATCCCGCAGCCAGCGGATACCCGGCTGACATTATCCCAGCCCTCACCGCCGCATTCATGGGACCGCTTTTTTGGTGCTGGCAGCCGCGGTGGTGGCCTTTTTCGTCGTACTCTTGGCGATGGTGGCTTTCGTCGCGTTGGCTTTGGTGGTCTTGGCTGCAGTGGCCGTTGTCCCACCTGCCATGCGAATGGAGGTGTTGCAGGTTTCTCTCAATTTCTGTTTTTCTGTCTTGTACACATCAAAGGCCACCTTACCCTTGTCGGCCCGCGCTGCGAGGGAGAGGAGCTTATCCGCGCAGCCGGAAATAATCGCTCGCTGCTTGGCGGTGAACTGACCCATGGATCCTTTGGCCGAGTCATTGACGCAAGTCTGGCGCAGAGAGAGCTGTCCAACCACCACCGGATATTTCTCGCTGCACTGTTCCTTGGTCAGCGGGGTAGCGTTCTTTTCTGCCGGAGTCTCGGCAGTGGGTTCGGCAAACGCGGTTTTATCCTCCAGCGCTGCTATTTCCCTGGTTGTTACAACCGGTGTCGTTGACACCGGTTCCACCGCCTGTCCTGACTCGGTACCCGGCAAATCGATACCGGCACACCCGATAAAACCAAACCCCATCACTGCAAATAAAAGTCCAATCTTCATTTCTCCCTCCAAACCCAACTCGATTCAAAAACAGTCCCACTCAGGCATCGTCGGTCATTTTACCTTGACCCTCGGCCCAGACAGGACTTGCCGCGGTCAAACCCAGACCAGCCGCCCATCACCCTTTTTCAATGGTGTGGCTACTCACAAGGCGAACGGGCTGATAAAGTTGCGCCTGATAAAAAATCTCCCTCGGTGACGCCATGACATCTGCCCACAACCACACCCCATCAACCCAGTGGCTCGATGGCCTTTATGATCTGACCTTCGACTGGCTGGATCACTACATAGACGGCTGGCTAAAACGGGTGGGCATCAGCTATGGTCACCAGCGTATTGTCGTGCCCCGCTGGATAATCCTGATGGCTCTGATTGGCCTGATGATGGCGGTCGGCTAGCCTCTCCTCCAGTTCAAGACTAGATCGGCAGTGACCACCGCGCCACGCCGGCCATGAGCACTGCCGTAAAGGCGTTGATGACATAAATCAGGTAAGCCAAGTGCGGGCTGTAGAGTGAAATCAGGATGCCCAGCAGGTAAACCAGGGGTGCCATCCACAAGCGGATCCTGAGTTTTCTAAGGAATCGCGGATCCAGTTCACCCGCGATCAATGCCGGGTCGTTCATGGCGCGTGACCAGCAGCTGCTCAAGGAGAGAAAAATCAGGATCATGTTGACCCCGTAAATGGTCTCTCCCATGGCGAACTGGTGATGTTCTCCCAGAATCGCCGCCGAAAAGGGCAGGAGGCTGACCCAGAACAGGAACGTCATGTTCAGCCACATGAATCGCAGATCGATTACCGCGACTTTGTGCATCAGCAGATGTTGAGCCACCCAGAACCGGGCCGCGACGGCAAAACTGATAATGTAACTGACGATCTTCGGCCAAAGCGCCAGCAAGACGCCATGCAATTCTTGGGCGGACCGGGCACTGAGTACCTCATTTGTGATCAAATTCAGCACCAATAACGTCATGACAATGGAAAAAACGCCATCACTCAATGATTGAAGGCGACCCTTGTCGAAATGTCCATCCTTTCTCTCCCGCTCCGCCATTCCTGTGCTCTCCCTCGGTAAATTAAGATTGCCGACATTCTTCATCGCACCCCTCTCATTAGCGCACACGTTTTCGGGCGGGTACAGTACGCAACCCTGGAGGCTCATGCGCTAGGGCCAGATGCGGGCTCTTCCCAATACATTCAACGCCAGCATACCCATTCACCCATGTGATCATCATGAAAAAAATTCTGCTCAATGTCCTGGCTGTCTTCCTGCTTATCGAGGAATGGCTCTGGGATGCTCTGGTAAAACTGGGTAGCCGACTGTCCGTGTGGCTCCACCTGCTGCGGTTCGATCACTGGCTGTTAATGGCCAGCCCCGGCATCGCCATGACCGCCTTCCTGATGCCGGTCGTGTTGATCGCGCCCGTCAAGCTGATCGCGTTCTGGTTGATTGCGCATGGGCAAGTGCTCCAAGGCATCGGGCTGCTGCTGGCGACCAAGCTCTCCGCCACCTTGCTGATCTCCCATATCTTCTCGCTGACCCGCAGCAAGCTGATGACCTTCGTCTGGTTTGCCTTTCTCTACACTACGATCACCCGCTGGTTGAAGTGGGCCCATAAGCGTCTGAGGGAAACCGAGATTTATGTGCAAGCCATCGAACTCAAAAAGCTGGCCGCCGCCAAGATCAATGAATGGATCAGAAGCGCTTAAGGCCAAGTGACTCGGCCTGACCCGGGCGTGACAAATCAGGCCTCTTTTTTCAACATCTTAAGAAGAGCATCAAACGCATTCCGGGTCGAGGCAAATGCGAACTGGTCCTGTTTCACCTGAAGGGGGTCTACCAGCACGACCTCCGCCACATCGTCTGCTGCCCGCAGCCGTTCCCCATTCAGCGCCTCACAGACGAAGAACAGGTCCGCCGTCTTGTACGGGATGCCGGCGTAGCGATAGTCATTGGGCGCGCTCGTGAAATAGCGCAACCCAGACACCTCGATCGACAATTCCTCGGCGATTTCCCGCCGCAGCCCTTCCTCCACACTTTCATCGAACTCGATGAATCCTCCCGGCACATCCAGTAGCCCCTTGCCCGGCTCATGGGCCCGCACGCACAACAGCAACTGATCGCCCACGAAAACGAAAGCACCGGCCGCCGCTGCGGTGTTGAAGAAAAACCGCAGACCGCAGTGCGGGCAATGTAACTCACGGTCCTGCTTGATGCGGGGTCCCGGCGTGGAGCAACGAGGACAGAATCGAAAGGCCTGCCTCAAGCCTTCAGGGTCTTCCATCGACAACGTCATGACTGATGCCCCAATGAACGGAGGCACCGAAGAACCGCCTGCCCTGCCATACTCGGATCATTTAAACCATTCGGATTGAATTCACGGTTTAAATGATAATCTGTCGGTTGTTTTGGACCTGAAGTCATGCTGTAATAATTTCGACTAAAAACTTTTATTGCGTCCATATTACTCCCATCCCTCATTTTTACGAGGACTTGACGTGAAGACTTTCAAAAAGTTGATGCTGAAAAACAAGGCCTGGGCGCAAGACAAAGTGGCCACCGACCCAGACTTCTTTGCACGCCTGGCTGATGTGCAAAAACCCGAAATCCTTTGGATTGGCTGCTCCGACAGCCGAGTGCCCGCCGAGATCATCGTCAATGCTCAGCCCGGCGAAATGTTCGTCCACCGCAACATCGCCAACCAGGTCATTACCACCGACTTCAACAGCCTAAGCGTGGTGCAGTACGCCGTTGAAGTCCTCAAGGTCGAACACGTGATTGTCTGCGGCCACTATAACTGCGGCGGCGTTCGCGCTGCGCTCAAGAAACAGAACCCCGGACTGTTGATGGTCAACAAATGGCTGAAGCACATCAAGGATGTGCATCGCATACACCAGAACGAACTGGATGCATTCGGCACTGAAGACGAGCAGGTAGCCAGAATGGTTGAGCTTAATGTGATCGAACAGATCTACAACCTGGCTCATACCTCCATCATCCAGAGCGCCTGGAAAAACGAAAGCCGCCCTAACCTCCATGGCTGGGTTTACGGACTCACCGATGGAATCATCAATGAACTGATCAGCCTACCACCTGGTAGTCAAATGAACCCCATCTACCAATATTCGTTTGAAAACTGATCGCAAATCTTCAGCAACTGAGCATTTGCCCTCGCCAGCGCCGCCAGCGATTACCCCTTACTTTTTACTCTAAAAAAGCAAGCAGACCATGAATGCCATCATCGAACGTTTCAGGCTATTCAACACATTTTTGGACAGCCGCTGGGAAGACTTCACGAAAGATACCTGGATCAAGACAACGTATCGAGATTTCAGCGCCGGTCTGATCGTTGCCCTGACAGCCATCCCCATGGCCATGGGTTTCGCCATGGCCATGGGCCTTCGTCCCGAACAAGGCATCATCGCCGGCGCACTGGCCTGCGCGGTCGGCAGAACCTGGGGCGGGTCAAAGTATCAGGTGTATGGACCCACGGCCGCTTTCATTCCGGTGATTGCCGGGCTCATCAGCAAGTATGGCGAGGCGGGTGGGGGCACGTTGCAAGAGGCACATGGCTTCCTGGTCCTGGTATCAATCATCGCCGGGATCACCTTGATGATCATGGGACTTTTTGGCCTTGGAAAATACATCAAACGCGCCGTGCCCAACTCGATTGTGGTGGGTTTCACCGTCGGCATTGCCGTGGCAATTGCACTAACCAACATCGAGGACATCCTTGGCCTTGAAGACTTCAAGGATCTTCTGGGTGAGGACGAGGACATCAAGGGCGGGCTCTGGCACAACATACAGGCGGCCTACTCCAACTTCGACAAGATCAATGCCTGGTCACTCACACTGGGTCTGATGACTTTTTTCCTGACCAAACTGCTGCTGAGAATTTCCATCTACATCCCGGCGCCATTGATCTCCATCGGCGTCGCCACCTTCCTTGCGGCCACCGCCTTCGCGGGCAAGGGGGTTATCCTGGTCAAGGACATTTACGGGAGCATTCCCAAGAACTTCTTCGTGTTCACGCCGCCCATCATGCCAGCGCTGACCGGAGGCGTCGTCATGGATATTCTGTACTTTGTCGCCGCGATCGTCTTTGTTTCCGGCGTCGAAAGCTTGCTGTGTTCATCTATGGCTGATCGTTTGGCCGATAACCGCAAAACCCCCTTCAATCCCGACAAGGAACTATGGGGGCAAGGTCTGGTGCAGATTCTCATTCCCCTGGTCAACGGCTTCCCCTGCACTGGCGCCCTGGCGCGGACAGCCACCAGCATCAAGGCCGGCGCGGTCACTCCATTGGCGGGTTACTTCAAGGCGATCCTTAAACTGACGCTGGCTTATTACATAGCCAGTTACCTCGAAATGGTGCCCATGGCCTGCATCGGCGGCATCCTGTTATGGGTTGCCTCCAACATGATCAAGCCGGCTGAGATCAGAGAGGTACTGGAGCACAATAAATTCCACTCGGCCCTGATGATATTCACCGCCATCATGGTGCCCATCACCGATTTTCTGACGGGAGTGCTTTCGGCACTCGTAATTTACGGTTTGCTTTACCGCTTCTTCGACAAGTCATCCACTCATGCGGTCACCCCTGAAGTGAGGTCAGAGGCCGGCAGCGTGATGCGGATTGCCGGTGAGTTCAATAAGGTGATCGTCCCCATCGCTTGCCAGGAAACGGACAGGGACATTCTTCGTTATGCAGCAAGGCAGGCCAGCCTGGGTATTGGCGGTGAATACCATTTTGTTCACATTCTGGATGACAACGCGGCGGATGTTGGCCAGGCTCAAATCAGGCAGATGGAGAATAAAATGCGGGACTTTGTGGACCCATTCTTCTCGCCATTGGCCAGCAAGCCAAAACTCAACTACAAAGCCATCGTGAGCACTCATATCCTCGACAGCTTGCTGGAACAGATTGTCCAGGAGCAAGCGAACTTGGTCATGCTCGGCCACCATAAGCCCTTGGCGACTCATCGCGCATTGGGTTCTCACCTTGCCATGCTGGCACCCTGCTCGGTGTGGGTCGTTCCGGATGACTCATCGGAAGAGATTCGCAACATCATTGCCCCGATCGACTTTTCAAATCCGTCGAAGGAAAGTGTCGCCAATGCCGTCGGCATCGCGCAAAGAACCGGATGCGATGTTTATGCGTTGCATGTTTACTTTGACGAGTCCTCGATTCGCTATGAGGAACATGTCGAAAAAATCCGGCATAACGAGGGGGCTGCACTGGAAAACTTCCTCTCGCTCATTGAAAAAGACGGGGTACGGATCGAGGGTGTGTTCGCCGAGAGTTCCAAGCCAGCGAACGAAATTATTCGACAGGCAAAGGAGCGGGAATCGAACCTCATCGTTATCGGCACCCGTGGCCGCAGCAAGGCCGCTTCCATCCTGTTGGGCAGCGTAGCCTCCCAAGTGCTTGCTGAAGCCGAGATTCCGGTTCTTGCTATACACCATGGCACGGGACTGGGTTTGAAGGAGGCGCTTCTCTCAAATCTGGGCCGTCGCGATCATAAGACCAACTGACGCAATGTGCGTCCCCGGGGCTTAGATGGCTCCGGGGAGTCTGCCCCTGATATTGCAGCAGCCCTCAATCACCAACCCCCTTCATCACCACTCGTTATAGGGTCACTCAATAGTCTGTTCAGCAACGATGGCGCCTCGGCCAGTTATACTCGGCAACGGTTTTCGATACCGAGTCAACAAAAGCGATGCGTAGCTCGACACTAATCAGATTGACCCTGGCCATGGCCTTATTGGCCAGCACCGAATTCTGCCAGGCCGACAGCGACTTACTCGATTGTCGCGAATCGGTGGACGCACAGCTCTGGACATCCCCCGCCAAACCTCTCCCCGGCGAACCCTTCAGGATCATGGCCGTTACGACGGGAGGCCCGGCTGACAGCCTGGTAATTCGTGACAAATCCGGCGGCACCACCCCCATTCGGGCAACCCGACGCGGCGGGCCACCCTGGAGCCTCGAGGGAGAGGTCGAGGCATTCCTATCAACGCGACCCGTGCAAATCGAGGTTCGACGCAACGGCGAAACCGTTGGCTGCCGAACTCTGACCGCCGCCGCAGCGCCACCGCGATGGAACAAGGCAACCGAAGCCTTCTATTCCGCCTGGATCGAAAAACTCTTTGATGCCCCGCCCAGCGAGAACCTGAGCTTCAAATCGCTGGAGCCTGTTCTGCGTGATCCGGATCGCAATTTTCTTAATAACTACCTGAGTCTGAACGAGGATAGCCGGCTCCCGGCAACGCCCGACTGCGCCGACCTTCCCTACTTTCTGCGGACTTATTTCGCCTGGAAAATCGGTCTGCCCGTGTCGTTTCGAGCCTGCGACCGGGGCACGGCTGCCCGACCGCCCCGGTGCGGACCGGCCACCATCGACGAGCGGTTCACCCGGGGGAGCGCTTCGGCCACCGGGTTCACCGCACTCATGCGGCAAATCGCCGACACCGTGCATTCCGGCAGCGCCCGCACTGCGCTGGACGATGAGTCCACCGATTTTTATCCGGTTCCTCTGGATCGCAAGGATTTATGGCCGGGTACCATTTATGCGGACCCCTATGGCCATGTCCTGATCATTGCCAAATGGCTGGATCAAGATAGTTCCGGGGCCGGCACGCTGATGGCCGTGGATGCACAACCGGATAATTCCGTGGCGCGAAAAAGGTTCTGGGAAGGCAACTTCCTGTTTGCCAATACAGCGGGCGCTGGGCCCGGCTTCAAGGCGTTTCGGCCCTTGGTGCAGGAGGACGGCCACCCCCGCTTGCCCTCCAACCGATGGCTGGCCGTTCAAGGTCCGGCAGCGCCATACACAGATCAACAGGACGGAATGAATCCCGATGATTTTTATGCCACGCTGAGCAAGGAAATCAATCCTCGAGGGCTGGCGCCCGAACAGGCTTATGATGCCATGCTAGACGCTTTGATCGAACAAATCGAAACGCGGGTCGGGGCGGTAGATAACGGCGAGGACTATTTCAGGCAACATCGTAAAACCATCATTCCCATGCCTTCAGGCGCGGCCATTTTTGAAACGATCGGCCCTTGGGAGGATTACGCGACGCCCTCCCGCGACATGCGGTTATTGATCGCGCTGAAAGTGATCACCGGCCTGCCGGAACAGATTAGCCGCTACCCTGCCCTGTTTTCGTTGTCCGGTCGCACGCCGGAGCAAGCCAGCGAGGATATCCAGCGCCGACATGAACAGCGCATCGCCCAGCGACGCATCACCTATACCCGCAGCGATGGCAGCCCCTGGGACCTGACGGTAGCCGATATCTTTGCCCGGCGTGAGGCGCTGGAGATGGGCTACAACCCCAACGACTGTGTCGAAAGTCGCTGGGGAGCTACACCTGACAGCGATGAATACGCAAGCTGCACCCGGCATGCTCCCAAGGACCAGACATCCAAAATGGAGAAGTACCGCAGCTGGTTCCAGAAAACTCAACGTCCTACCCGTTAGCCGCGCATGATCAAAATCTTCATTTCCATCTCCCTGAGCTCGCTACTCCTGCTGACCGGTTGTGCCGGCAAAAAGAAACCAGTCGTCACCCAAAAGCCCCTCGGTCAGATCCAGACGCCCGGTCAGGCAGGCGCCGGCATGGCTAACCGAGGGAAGCAACGCATCATCAAGATCGCTGACCAGGAGTGGGATTATTTCGGGCGGCAAACCATCCGCATGGATGAGTCCGGCGAGAGTATTCCGCATGTCGGACATTGGGAAGATGACGGCGACCCTTGGTCCAGCCGAGTGAACTGGTATTGGCGGTCGGTAGGCAAACCCGGGCTGGATGGCTTTGACTGCAAGGAACCCTGGTCAGCCGCCTTCATCAGCTGGGTGATGAAGCAGGCTGGACTCAGCCATGGCCAGTTTCCCGGCTCGGATGCGCACTGGAATTACGTCAACTATTTTGTCAGCCGGTCAGGTGAGCCCAATGGAGCATTTGCCAGCCATGCCATCAGCGAATATTCCCCCAAGCCCGGCGATCTGATTTGTGCCACCCGCGGCACCCACGGCTTCATTCCCGTTTACGGGGAAGATCCCGCTGCAGTCCTGCGCAGCCATGCAAAACTGCACTGTGACATCGTCGTCGAGAAACGCGGAAACACCCTCCAGTCTATTGGCGGCAACGTCCGCAATTCCGTCTCGAAGACGCAACTGCCACTGGGTCCGAATGGACTGCTCAAGCCCAGCGAACGCCGTCCCTGGTTCGTGGTGCTGGAGAATCGGCTGGGGCAGTAAGCCCGCCGAGGGGGAAACTGAAGACACCAACAACTTCATCACTCAACTTCCCAGGGTTAGGGAGTCTTGAAGGGTGTGACGTTGGGTTTACTGATGATGAAGAAAACAAAGAAGTCTGCCGATTTCTTTGCATTGTTCGGTTAATCGGACAACAAAACGCCGGATATTGGCGCGACTGTCTTTGGCGACGTAGTCGCCAATTTCGAGCAGATCCAGCCTGGATCTTGGCAAAAACGTGTCAGACGAAATTAGAAGCCGGAATGTGGCTCCGCGTAACGGGCATTCAGCTCGGCAAACAGCTCGTCGGCCTGTGTAGACGAGCCACTGCCCATACCTTCTTCTGCCTCCGGTCGCAGGTCAGCATTGAGTCGTTGCAGCATGGGTTCTCAGACTTAGGGCATAGCAGATAGGCCGCCGGTCGATTGTGGTTGAGAACGCGCCTGGTCAGTAACCGCACTCGGGCTGCGTGTCAGTTCGGTGATGCTAACGGACGATAAGGAGAAGATTTTTCGAAGTTCAGCCTCGAAACGTCGGCATGCCGCTGCGCATCATATTGCCTTTCATGCCGCGCATCATGCCCAGCAGGTTGCCCTTCTTGAACTTCTTCATCATCTTCTGCATCTGGTCGAACTGTTTGAGCATCTTGTTGATGTCCTGAATGTCCGTACCAGAACCCTTGGCTATCCGCTGTTTGCGCGAATTATTGATGAGGTCCGGGTCCAGGCGTTCCTTCTTGGTCATCGAGTTGATGATGACGATCTGCTGCATCCATTCGTTATCGGTGATCTTCTCCTTCACATGCTGCGGCACGTTGCCGGCGCCCGGCAGCTTGTCCATCATGGCGGTCAGTCCGCCCATGCTTTTGAGCTGCTGCAGCTGATCGTGATAGTCGTTGAGATTGAAGGCCTTGCCCTTCTGCATCTTCTTGACCAGCTTTTCGGCCTTGGCCTTGTCGATGCTTTTCTCGGCATGCTCGATCAGGCTGAGCATGTCGCCCATGCCGAGAATTCGGGAAGCAATACGATCCGGGTGGAAACGCTCCAGCGCGGCAGTCTTTTCACCGACACCGAGGAACTTGATCGGCTTGCCGGTGATGTGACGGACTGACAAAGCGGCACCCCCGCGGGCATCGCCATCGGTCTTGGTCAGAATCACGCCGGTCAGCGGCAGTGCATCACCAAACGCTTTCGCCGTGTTGGCGGCATCCTGACCGGTCATTGCATCGACGACGAACAGGGTTTCGATCGGCTTGAGTTCGGCGTGAAGTTCCTGGATTTCGGCCATCATCGCTTCGTCGATGTGCAAACGGCCCGCGGTATCGATGATCAGTACATCCTTGTAACGCTTGCGGGCATGCTCCAGGGCGCCCTTGGCGATATCGATGGGTGTCTGCGAGGTATCGCTGGGGAAGAAATCGGCGCCCACCTCTTCCGCCAGGGTTTTAAGCTGCTCGATGGCGGCGGGGCGATAGACGTCGGCACTGGTGACGACCACGGAGCGACGCTCGTTTTCCTTCAGCCATTTGGCCAACTTGGCAACGGTGGTGGTCTTGCCCGCCCCTTGCAAGCCCGCCATCAAAATGACCGCAGGCGGCTGGGTGGCGAGATTGAGCTTCTCGTTCGCCTGGCCCATGACGGCAATCAGCTCTTCATTGACGATCTTGATGAACGCCTGACCGGGCGAGAGACTGCCCTGAACATCCTGGCCCAGCGCACGGGTCTTGACGTGTTCGATGAAGTCCTTGACGACCGGCAGCGCGACATCGGCCTCCAGCAGGGCCATGCGAACCTCGCGCAGCGTGTCCTGAATGTTGTCTTCCGTCAGGCGACCCTGGCCACGAATCTTCTTGAGTGATTGGGTTAAGCGTTCGGTAAGGTTGTCAAACATCGCAGTGCATCCTTGGGACTGAAAGGGTGGCTCATTGCTTCATCTAGGCGCGGCATTATGCCAGACTAGCCGGAGGGAGGACATGAACTCAATGATGGCAAATGCATTCGCAGGCCCAGCGATTCTGGGCTATCTCACCGCACTCGGGGTGTTGTTGTGGTCGTTGCGACCCTCCTCGCCGGACCTGGGAAATCCCCGACGATTGCGCTGGGCCTATTGGGGTACCGGCACCTTGGCTGTGGCCTGTCACGCGGCCGCGATGTTTCAGGCCGAAGGCATGGGCACTACCCCCAACTTCAGCTTTCTGAATGCGCTGGCCCTGGTGACCCTGAGCATCAACGGCATCCTGTTGCTGGCCTCCCTGTTCCGGCCCGTCGACAAGCTGGCCATCGTCACCTTTCCGATCACGGCGGTCATACTGCTACTGAAGATGATCGTCCCCGAAGAGGTGCGAGGCATCCAGGTGCATTCCTGGGAGATGACGGTTCACATTTTTTCCTCGCTGCTGGCCTACAGCTTTCTCAATATCGCCGCCATCCAGGCCGTGCTTCTGGCCGCGCAGGATGCCTGCCTGCGCAGCCGGCATCCCGATGGCTGGTTGGTCCGTTCGCTGCCTTCCCTGCAGGGCATGGAAACCCTGATGTTTCAGCTGATCGGCGCTGGCCTCGTGCTGCTGACCCTATCCCTCATTACCGGCTTCCTGTTTCTGGAAAACATGTTTGCCCAGCATCTGGCCCACAAGACGATCCTATCGCTGCTGGCCTGGCTGGTTTTTGCCACCCTGCTGCTGGGCCGCTACCGATCCGGCTGGCGCGGAACCCTGGCCATTCGCTGGACACTGGGCGGATTCATCTCGCTCATGCTGGCCTATTTCGGCAGCAAGATGGTGCTGGAACTGATACTAAATCGGGCGTGACCCTCGAGGAATGAGTAATCAAGACATAATTTCGACGCTTGTAATCGATAGGGCGCATTCAGCATGAACCATAATCCGCGCGCCGATGTGGTAGCCCAGCAGTACCAGAAGTGGCAATACCCCGAGCCGCTCCAAAATCTTGAGAGCTGGCTCAGTAACAACTGGCAGTGGTTTGATCCGAGTCACGCGCATCGGATGTTCTGGCCAGATCGGGGCTACAAGCCCGATATCGACATCCTCATTGCCGGCTGCGGCACCAATCAGGCCGCCGTGTTTGCCTACACCAACCGCGCCGCCAAGGTCGTGGCGATCGATGTCAGCCAGCCTTCGCTGGACCACTCGCAGTTTCTCAAGGACAAATACTCGCTGAAAAACCTTGAACTGCATCTGCTGCCGATCGAGGAAATATCAAGCCTCAATCAAACATTCGATCTGATCGTGTCGACCGGCGTACTGCACCACATGGCTGAGCCGCTGGTCGGGATGAAGTCGCTCGCGCAAGCCCTGCGCCCTGACGGGGTAGCGGCGATCATGCTGTACGCCCGTTATGGGCGCGCCGGGGTAGAACTGATGGAAGCGGTCTTCCGCGAGATGGGGTTGAAGCAGGACGAGGAGTCGCTTCACATGGTCAAGGCAGCGATCAATTCGCTGGCGCCCAGCCACCCGCTGCAAAGCTACCTGTCAATCGCCCCGGATCTACAATTTGACGCCGGCATGGTTGACACTTTCCTGCACGGCCGCGACCGCAGCTACACGGTCGAGGACTGCCTGGATCTGGTCAAGTCGGCGGGCCTGGTGTTCCAGGATTGGTTCATGAAGACGTCTTACTACCCACCAACGCTGACTGAACCGGCCAACGCGTTTTATGCGGCGGTCAACCACTTACCCAACGAAAAGATGTGGTCGGTGATGGAGCGCATCCGGACGGTCAACGCCTGCCACTATTTCCTGGCCACCCGTCCGGACCGGACTGAACAGTGCTACCGAATCGACTTTGCGGCCGCCCATGCGCTGGACAACGTGCCGCTGTGGCGGCTGCGTTGCGGCGTAATCGGGGAGGAAGTCATTCGACCGGGCTGGCGTTTTCAACTCGACCCGCAGCAGTTGGCCCTGATGAAGTTCGTCGACGGCGAACGTTCCATTCGTGAGATCGCTGCGCTGACAGCCCAGACCGGACTGGTCGCCGATGCCGATCAAGACGGACTGGAGAACGTCGCCCTTACGTTATTCGAGGGCCTTTGGCGCTCAGACTTCATCGGCATCCAACTAAGCGGGGTAATGGTCTAACTCCAATATTATGCTGCCAATAGCGGTTCGGCCATTCCTGCAGCGGGGACGGCCTATTCGGCTATTATTCAATTTAATTGTTGGCGCCGGGATTGCCGTTGGTTGCAATAGACCCGCCTCCAGTCGCAGTCGCCACACCGCCCGCACCTCCAATGCCGCCGGTAGGACCACCATTACCACCATTACCCCCATTGGCTGCGGAGGGAGTCCCGTTTGCCGATGCGTCACCTCCGGCACCTCCGGCACCTCCGGTTCCACCGTTTCCGGCGGCCCCACCGTCACCACCAGCACCACCATTAGCCGTTGAGGGGCTGCCCACGACCGTCGCAGGCCCACCATTACCGCCACCGCCACCGCTAACACCGAAACCACCCAAACCACCAGCCCCACCACTGACTGTGATTGTTGTGCCTGACGCAACTCCAAAGCCACCGTTACCACCAAACCCACCGTTGCCGACAGACCCTCCAACACCGCCGTTACCGCCATTACCACCATCACCGACTGGGTTACTAAACCCTAAACCGCCGTTACCGCCATTGCCGCCGCTATTGGCGGCCAGACCATCACTGCCAGCCGTGGATCCGCTACCACCCAAACCTGCGATGCCAGGGTCACCTCCGTTCCCTCCTGACCCGCCGTTGGGTGAACCTGCAGTGCCATCAAAGCCATCGCCTCCATTGCCGCCAATACCGGCATCGCCACCATTGCCGCCAACACCGGTGATGCCGGTGGTCAAACCAGCACCGCCGGCGCCGCCATTACCGCCGATTCCGCCATTCCCTCCATCTGCTCCGTCCGTACCGATCACACCGGCTGTACCATCCAAACCATTGGCCCCCGCACCAGCATGGCCACCAGCACCACCGTTACCTCCAATCCCCATTGTGCTGCGGGTGGTTTGATCCGCCGAAAGTCCACCCTGACCGCCGGCGCCACCGGCACCGCCAGACCCGCCGTTACCGCCGGCGCTGCCGTCGGTCAAACCACTGGCATCAAAGCCCGTGCCGCCATCACCCCCGTAGCCGCCGTAGCCGCCCAGACCCGCTAAGCCATCAGCACCTGCCGTCGATCCAGTGCCGCCGACGCCCGCATTGCCGCCGTCACCACCATTGCTGCCAGCACCCCCATTGCCGCCGTCACGGACGGCAAGAATGCCCGCCACACCGGCGACGCCCACATCGCCATCCTTCCCATCACCGCCATTGCCGCCGGCTCCGCCGATACCCTGCGTGCCCACGCTTGAGCCAGTCCCACCCGTACCACCGTTACCGCCAGCCCCGCCATGACCTCCGCTACTTCCCGGAATAACGGCGCTACTGCCATTTCCGGCGTTACCGCCGTTACCGCCGTTACCGCCCACACCGGTGGTGCCTGCAGTCGAGCCGTTACCGCCCACACCGCCGTTGCCGCCTACACCGCCATTACCACCATTGGTCCCGTCAGCGCCGAGGCTGCCGTCAACTCCATCCGTACCCGTGCCACCATTGCCGCCAAGGCCACCGTTACCTCCAATCCCCATTGTGCTGCGGGTGGTTTGATCCGCCGACAGTCCACCCAGACCGCCGGCGCCACCGGCACCGCCAGACCCGCCGTTACCGCCGGCGCTGCCATCGGCAATCAGGGACATGTAGCCAATACCGCCATCACCCCCATGGCCGCCGTAGCCGCCCAGACCCGCTACGCCATCAGCGCCCGCCGTCGATCCAGTGCCGCCGACACCCGCATTGCCGCCGTCACCACCATTGCTGCCAGCGCCCCCATTACCGCCGTCCCGTCCAGCAAAAGTGCCATGCGCGCCGGCAACGCCTGCGACTCCATCCATCCCAGCACCGCCATTACCACCGTTGCCACCTACACCCTCTGCGCCTGCGGTTGAGCCAGTACCACCCAAACCAGCGTTACCCCCGACCCCGCCATGGCCTCCGGCGATATTCAGTCCACCCCCGTTGCCTCCGTCTCCGGCATTGCCGCCGTTACCGCCGTTGCCGCCCACACCACTGATGCCCGCGGTCGCACCGGCTCCGCCAGCGCCGCCATTGCCCCCAGCTCCGCCTTGGTCGCCATCCGTCCCATCAGTGCCGAGGCTACCATCAGTGCCAGCCGTTCCCGAAGCGCCATGGCCGCCATTGCCCCCCGCACCGCCAAGGCCGGTCAGAGGGGATCCCGCACCACCGGCGCCGCCGTTGCCGCCGTTACCTCCATCGGAACCGATGCCACCATTACCTCCATTGCCACCATTTCCCATCAGCGAGGCACTGGCGCCGCCTGAGCCGCCTGAGCCGCCAGTAATGACCGGGAGCGCAAGCGCACTCTCCTGCGCGCTGATCAACCACGTCAAAACAGCTGCCAGGAAGGGTTTGGGTAAATCGCTAACTTTCATGGACAGGTCCTTATTACGAAGGATTCGGGATGAACTTAAGTTAACCTCTAAAAATTATCCATTCATGCTTCGACAAGCTCAGCAAGAACGGATAATTTTTTAAAGCTCCACTCGCACTGAACCCTTAAACGAAGCTCAGGAGAACCTCGTCGAAGGGCAGTTTTTAGAGGGCTCCTCATGAGGTAAAGAGATAAAGCTTAAAAAAAACACCGACATTTTTAACACACGCCACAACCCAAATTCCACCCACTGCCACTAGGATCAAAAATTTTCGATTAGGTCTGAAGTGAGTGTGACTTTCTGACATTGACTTAGTGAACCCCCCTTCATTACAGTAATAATATTAAGGTCCTCCTGTATCGGCGGGTAATCTCAACATCATCATGCTAGGCTTCAAATGTTTTGGAATTTGGTCGACTATGGCAAGAGGGCCACGATGCGGAAACTTGATCCAGCAATCAGGACTTTAACCATAGTCAGACAATTGACCGTCGGCACCCTGTCGTGGGTCCTCCTGGCTTTTTCAATCCCTGCGGTGGCCAATCCGATTGATCTCTCACAGCTCTGCGGATCGGGTGACTGCGTCGTATCGGCAAACACCACCATCGGTTCAGCAAGTGGGCCACTGACGGTCAACGGCAACTTCACGGTCACTTCGGGGGTAGCTCTCGAATTTCTTGTCGACACCCAGATCAACATCGATGGCAACCTGAATCTTCAGGGTGTTGTCGGAGGTCCGGGCAATGGAGGAGTTGGCGGAGCGGGTGGCGGATCCGGACTACCGGGCAGCCCCGGCGGCAATGCACCGTCCGTGGTCAGCAGTCTCTTCAACGTGAAAGGCAGCATCACTGTCGGCAGTGGTGGGGTCACGGCCGAAGGGGGTTCAGGTGGCGCCGGTGGTGATGGCGCCAGTGGCCAGTCAGGGGGTTCAGGCGGGGCCGGCGGTACAGCCGGTTCGCTGACCTTCAACACCTGCCAAACATTCGTCAGCAACTCTGGCGCGCAACTGACAGTCAATGGTGGCAACGGGGGGAATGGCGGTGCCGGTCAAACCAATGGCGCGGGCGGTGCCGGAGGGAATGCCGGCACCGTCACCATCAATGCCAAACAAACCATCACCAGCAATGCCAACATCAACGCTGTCGGGGGCAACGGTGGCTTGTTGGGTGGCTCTGCCGGTTCGGACGGTGTGATCACGCTTGTCGCCACCGGCACCATTTCGGCTGGCGCAGGCACACTGGATGCGGGTGTTAACTCGCCCACCATCAGCCCAAACCAGTCAACAATCCCCAGCCTGTCTTTTTGCGGCAACTCGCCTCCCCCACCCCCACCACCGAACCCAATCCCGACGCTGGCAGCCTGGGCAACGGCGGTGATGAGCCTTCTATTGATGCTCGGTGGCGTTTGGTTCGCGCGACGAGGGCGGCTTGGTTAATCGTCTGCTTTTTTCTTAATCACCACGGGCGCTCAATGCGCCCGTTTTTTTCAGGGCATTGATTGGCTATTACTGCGGTTGGCAGTGCATTGCACCGCTATCCAGTCGATTCACAACGTCTCCAGTTGACTTCGGATGCGCACAGCTTGAGCGTCAATCGCGGCAAGATCTTCCTCGCTCATTTTGGCCAATTGCCGATAGACCATCCCGAGGCGGGGATTGGCTGATAGCAAAGCCTGGTTGCGAGCGAAGAAATCCCAGTACAACGCATTGAATGGACAGGCTTTCTCGCCCAACCTCGCCTTGCGGTCATACTCGCACCCTTTGCAATAGTCACTCATCCGGTCGATGTAAGCGGCACTGGAGACATAGGGCTTGGTCGCCAACAGGCCGCCATCGGCGTACTGGCTCATCCCCAGCGTATTGGGCAGTTCAACCCATTCGAAGGCGTCGATATACACACCGAGATACCAGCGATGCACTTCGGCGGGATTCAATCCGGCCAGCAGGGCGAAGTTGCCGATGATCATCAGCCGCTGGATATGATGGGCGTAGGCGTGCTCCAGTGACTGACCGATGGCATGGGCGAGACAACGCATGCGGGTCTGCCCGGTCCAGAACCACGCAGGCAAGAGGTGGGTATGACCCAACACATTGCGCTCCGGGTAACCCGGCATGTTGGCCCAATAGATGCCTCGCACATATTCGCGCCAGCCGAGTATCTGGCGGATAAACCCTTCCGCCGCCGCCAGCGGTACCCGACCCTGTCGCCAGGCCTGTTCGGCCTTGTTCACCACTTCGCGTGGATTCAGCATCTTGACGTTCAAGGCGAAGGACAGCAGCGAATGAAATAGCCGCCAGCCGCGCACACTCATGGCGTCCTGATAGTCGCCAAAGTGCGGCAGGCCGTAGTCAATGAAATGATCCAGTTGTTGCAGGGCTTCGGTGCGATTGAGCGGCCAGCCAAACTGTCGCTCGTTTGGCTGGCCGAAGCTGTTGATACCCGCCGCCTGAATCGTCTGCCATAACGCGGCATGGTCGTGGCAAGGACGTGCATCCACGGGTTCCTTCGGTTGCCCCCGCCATGGCTTGCGATTCTCCTGATCAAAATTCCAGCGACCGCCGACCGGCTTGTCACCGGGCTCGACAAGCACACCATGACGGGTCCGCATGCGCCGATAGAATCGCTCCATCAGCCACTGCTTTTGTCCGGCAAACAACTGGGCTGCGTCGTCGCGAGCGGTGTAGAAATGCTCGGTCTCGACGGCTGTGCCCGCCATATTGAGATCCGCGACATAGCAGCGCAGCTGATCATCCAGCCGCCATTCATCGGGGTACTGATATTCGAAGCGGGTGATGCCGAACTGGCTGATCAGTCCATCAAGATTCGCGGTGAGCGACGGCGTGTTGGCAGGGTCATCAATCGCCAGATAGACGACGCGATGACCGGACTGCTTCAGCCAGCCGGCAAAGTCCCGCATCGCGGCAAAGATGGCCAGAATCTTCTGGGCGTGGTGCAGGACGTAATCCGTCTCTTGCCGGATTTCCATGAGCACATAAACCACGTCCTCGCGCGTTTGGGCATACCAGCTGTGCTGCGGATTAAGCTGATCCCCCAGCACCAGTCGCAGGGTAGTCACCGGGGCATACCCGACGCCGATGACGGGTCCTGCGCAACCGGTGATGATGGGGCGGATGACCTCGCCCGCCGACAACGCTCGGAGCAGTAACGCACCTCATCCCAGACGGCCGCCCACTTTTTGCGCCAGACAAAGGGCTTGCCGCAGACGACACAGTCACGCGTGGGAAGATCGGATTTATTGCGGTGTTTCATAAGGTCCATCGTCACATCCAGGATCATTCCGCCGCGGGCTCAATTTGATCCTGCCTGCGTTCATGGTTCGAGAAACTCACCACGAACGGCTTAGCTCCGGGCTATCAGACCGCATGCGCCACCTTAAGTCGGCCCCGCAAAAACAAGACCTGACAGGCTTCAGCAACCTGTCAGGTCTGCAACGGGTCATGACTTGATCGGTCAGCTTGCCATAGCGGACCGATATTCCGGCAGCTGGTCGAAGTTCATGTACCGATAGGTGTCGTCCGCCTGGTTCTCGAGATCGGCCATATAGCCGGCATACTCGGCCAGATTAGGGATGCGCCCCAGTACCGAGCACACCGAGGCCAGTTCGGCCGAGGCGAGATAGACGTTGGAGTCCGCCCCCATGCGATTGGGGAAATTACGGGTCGAGGTGGACACCACCGTCGCCTTGTCCGCCACCCGGGCCTGGTTACCCATGCACAGCGAGCATCCCGGCACTTCTGTTCGGGCGCCGGCCTTGCCATAGATGCTGTAGTAGCCTTCCTCGGTCAGCTCGGCTTGGTCCATACGGGTCGGCGGCACCACCCAGAGTCGGCCCGGCACCTGCTTGCCGAACTGATCGAGGATCTTCCCGGCCGCGCGGAAATGGCCAATGTTGGTCATGCAGGAACCGAGGAACACCTCGTCGATCTTTACGCCAGCCACCTCGGACAGCGGCTTGACGTCGTCCGGGTCGTTCGGACAGCACAGCAGCGGCTCGGTGATCTGGTCGAGATCGATCTCGATGATTTCCGCGTACTCGGCATCGGCATCCGGCGCCAGCAATTCCGGTTTGGACAGCCAGTCTTCCATGGCGGCGATTCGGCGTTGCAGGGTGCGTTCGTCGCCATAGCCTTGCTCGATCATCCATTGCAACAGCACGATGTTGGAACGCAGATACTCCTCAATAGGCGCCGGATTCAACCGAACGGTACAGGCAGCGGCAGAGCGCTCGGCAGAGGCGTCGGCCAACTCGAAGGCCTGCTCGACCTTCAGGTCAGGAAGTCCCTCGATCTCGAGAATGCGGCCGTTGAAGACGTTTTTCTTGCCCTTCTTCTCGACGGTCAGCAAGCCGCGCTGTAGTGCGGCATAGGGAATGGCATGCACCAGATCGCGCAGGGTAATGCCGGACTGCATCGTGCCCTTGAAGCGCACGAGCACCGATTCCGGCATGTCCAGCGGCATGACGCCGGTCGCCGCAGCAAAGGCCACCAGACCGGAACCGGCAGGGAACGAGATACCGATGGGGAACCGCGTATGCGAGTCGCCGCCGGTGCCGACCGTGTCGGGCAATAGCATGCGGTTCAGCCAGGAATGGATGATGCCGTCGCCCGGCCGCAGCGAAACGCCGCCGCGGTTCATGATGAAATCCGGCAGGCTGTGATGCACCTTGACGTCGACCGGTTTCGGATAGGCGGCCGTGTGGCAGAACGACTGCATGACCAGGTCGGCCGAGAAGCCGAGACAGGCCAGATCCTTCAGTTCGTCACGGGTCATCGGTCCCGTGGTGTCCTGCGAGCCGACCGTAGTCATGCGTGGCTCGCAGTATACGCCCGGACGCACGCCTTCGACCCCGCAGGCCTTGCCGACCATCTTCTGCGCCAGCGTGTAGCCCTTGCCGCTGTCGATGCTCGCCGCCGGACGGCGGAATACCTCGGACACCGGCAGGCCCAGCGCCTTCCGGGCGCGATCGGTGAGGCCACGACCGACGATCAGCGGAATGCGTCCGCCGGCCTGGACCTCGTCAAGGATGATGTCGTTCTTCAGGGCAAAGGCCGTGACGGTCTCACCGGAATCGTGGCGGAGGATGCGGCCCTCGTAAGGAAAGATGTCGATCACATCGCCGGTATTGAGGCCGGACACATCACACTCGATCGGCAGTGCGCCGGAATCTTCCATGGTATTGAAAAAGATCGGGGCGATCTTGCCGCCAATGCAGACACCGCCATCGCGCTTATTGGGCACATGGGGGATGTCGTTGCCTATATACCAGAGCACCGAGTTGGTCGCCGATTTACGCGAGGAACCGGTCCCCACCACATCGCCGACAAAGGCCACCGGGTAGCCCTTGGCTTTCAGCTCGGCAATCTGCGATTCGGCATGGGTAACGCCTTCACGCGGCACCTTGAACATGGCCTTGGCGTGGAGCGGAATATCGGGCCGCGACCAGGCATCCTGCGCCGGCGAGAGGTCATCGGTATTGATCTCACCGGGCACCTTGAAGACGGTGACCGTGATTTTTTCGGCCAGCTTCGGCCGGCGGGTAAACCAGTCCGCCGCCGCCCAGGCGTCCAGTACGCTGCGTGCCGCCGCATTACCCGCATCGGCCTTGGCTTGCACATCATGGAAGGCTTCGAACACCAGCAAGGTGTTGGACAGGCCACGAGCCGCCAGCGCGGCGAGCGTCGGGTGATCCAGCAGTTCGACCAGCGGCGCGACGTTGTAGCCACCGAGCATGGTGCCCAGCAGTTCGACCGCACGTTCCGGTGACAGAATGGGCGAAGCCGCCTCGCCCTTGGCGATAGCCGCGAGGAAGCCGGCCTTCACATAGGCTGCTTCATCCACACCGGCCGGAACCCGATCTGCCAGCAGTTCATGTAGGAACGCTTCCTCACCCGGGGGCGGATTCTTGATCAACTCGACCAGACCACTGGTCCATTCCGCACTCAGCGGCTGAGGCACCAGCCCCTGCTCCGCCCGTTCCGCTGCATGTTTCCGATACGCTTCAAGCATTTTATAAACCTGATTGATGATGAAATTCAGGACCGGGCCTGATTGATAAAAAAAACGGGTATTTTAACCGCTCAACCGGTCGACATTCCCTGCAGAATAGATGCCAGAACGATAACGGAGTACGCTAATCTTGAGACGCTAATCAATAGACTCGCTCCCGGAAAACTCAGCCAGAGTGGGTCTGTTCAAATCTCACATAATCCGAAAGACGCCTCGACTCATTGACTTCATCGTGAGGAATCAAAAGGTAACTCCATGGTTTGGAACCAACAGATTTCGCATGATTGGAAGCATGTTTGCACCACTGTAGCGCGGCGACAGCTTTGGCTCTCACGTTTTCGCTATCGATATCAGCACGGGCTTTGGTTTCCACCATGAAGATGTTCGTATCCGTCTCCACCACGAAGTCAGGCACGTACTCTGGTTGGTCGGCACCCAACTTGTAGTAAATCTGGAACTGGCCCTTTGCAGGTTTGAACCACTTCAAGGCATCGCGCTCCAGAATGACCGAAAAGCGCCGCTCCGTATCAGAGTCAAATTTGTGCAACGGGTATAGGCAACGTGCGAAACCACCGAACAGCATATGCTTGATCCGGCCCAACTCAGTGATCGTCTCCCGAAAGTGGTGCACTGCCTGGCCAGCCGTAATCGTATAGCTGCAAGGCTTCAGCTCCGTGAATCCACGACTGACCTGCACCTCGTATTCTGTTGCCTCCTCCCAAAAGTGAGCCATCATCTGCGCGTGAATTTCCCGCGCAATCAGGCGACGATCACGATCCAGCACCCCTCGGACCTCTGTCTCGGACAGATAGCCTTGCAGGTGCTGGACCATTTGGCCAGAGAGATCGTAAAGCAGATCGGCGTGCGTGAAGTAGTCGATGTCATCGAAATCCACCAGCGCATGGACAATGTAGTCCTCCAACCGCTGCTCCGGGAAACCCCCCTCCGAAGCGAGCGTTTCCTGCGCATTGGTGTGCAGGTTGTGGATGATGATCTCGCGCTCGCCGGGCTGAAGGCGCATCTGACTAACATCGAGCGTGAAGGGATGGAAGCCGGTGGTCACTTCGCCCGTTGGCACCACCGCAATACGGGGAATATCGATGGTTTGCTGCACAACGATCGCGGTCGTCTTGGCCACCACGCCCAGCAGATCAAGTGCTGGCGCCCTAGCATCAACCTCGGTCAGCCAATCGCTTTGCAATGGCTTCAAGCGTTCGGTCACCTCAGACAGGATAGCCGACTGCACCTCCGGCCTGAGCAATGCTTCACTGGTTGGAACGAGATCTCGTTTAACCTCGTAATGGCCGATGACCTCCATGACCACCTGAGCGACCTGGCGCTCACGCTCCGAAGTGAATACGGGCGCAGGCGCTGAACCAAAGGGGTGGCTGGGTTCACCCGAGATGGCGGGTGCATCTGTCAGACCCAAGCGAGTCATCACACCCGACCCTACTTGCACGCTCACCTTCTTGTCATCGTCGCTAGGAGAGTCGAGGATCACCTGTTTCAACCGGATGGGTGAATCGCCTCGATTGGCCTCGTCAATGATCTCCTGAAACTTGTCGTGCGCCACGATATTGAGGCGATCCACCGCCGCCACACCCGTGCACTTGCCATAAGGCAGGCGCAAACCACGACCGATACTCTGCTCGATCAGTGTTGCGCCCGGCAACGCGGCGGTGAACAGCGCTTGGTACTCAGCGGAATCCGGGTTGGCAAGCCGTGCCGGTTCGCTCTTGAGCCACACGGCGTATCGCGGGTCGTGTTGCTGCGAGGCCATTGCCCGCAGTGCTTCATCGAGCGTGATCGCCGTGGGGCCTATCACCAGGGCCTCGGGGCGATAGTGGTAGTCAAATCCGAGGTGGGCGATCTCCTGCCGCAGCCGCTCCTGGTTTTCGTCGAGCGAAGCGAAGTTGGCGGTCTGTACGGGTTCTGATGGTTGCGGGCCTTGGTCACCCGCTTCCCGAATAGTCCGTCTGCCGGGGCCTTGATCAGGGTGAGCATCACCTTCGCGTCGTCGATGCTCCTGCCCGGATGCTGGCGCACGAACTCAGCGGCCGATGCCACTGTCTGCGCGCCATTGATGATTGACAGGCCGCGCACCGTGAACTTCCGGGCACCGCTGGTTGGGTTCTTGCCCTTCGGCTCAAAATCGTCACATACCGCAGTGACGCCGTTGTTGAGATAGAAAAAGCTTGCGGGATCGTCGTGCAGGGTGGTTTTTATCGCCCGGTTGACGTCCGACCTGCTGCTGCCAAGAAAATAGCGGATGTTGCGCTCGTAGAGCGCCTTGCCCTTGTCTTTGTGCAGGGTTACCAGATCGGTCAGCTTTGCAATGCCGTAGATCGTTGAGCGCGGGGTCTCGATACTCTGGCTCTTCTGCAATGTGATGTCGACGTGAACCTGTTGGTAGGCCTGTTCTGCCAGTAAATCGCGGGCGATTTCGACTGATGTGTAGTACTCCACTTGCTTGGCAAGTCGTACCTCATCGAGGTCTTCATCGTCGAGCAGGGACTGCAATGCGTCGCTGGCCGTCTGAGAGACGCCATCACCCGTGTAGGGCACAACCAGTTTGATGTGGCTGCATGAGTCGAGTGCGCTCTCGATGTCAGCTTTGCGGTTCTGCACATTCGCGTTGAAGGCGCTGAAGACCTGCTTGAGCAGCAAGCGGACGCCCTCGCAGAACGGAAGCGCATCTTCCTGTTTGAACTGCTCCGATTCTTTTAACTTGGTTTGTAGCAGATAGAGCGTTTCAGACTTGGCGTCGTAATAGATGGCGTCAATGCCTTTGTCCTGAAAATCATCCACTACGGCGGCGGCAGCAATTTGGGGAGTCAGATCAAGCAACTTATGCAAGGCGAAAGCGCTGAACGCCCGCGAGAGTTGCTTGGCCGCTTGGTCTGCCGCTGGCTTTTTGGTATCCAGCAATAGCGGCAGAAACGGAACGAAACGCTCCTTCAGCACCTTTTTTAGAATGATCATGTATTGCGGTTCGAGCGCTGCCATAGTCATTCCCTTTACACGCGAGCACGAGCGCGCGCCTGGACGCGCGCTTCAAGTGCGGCGCGCACTTCGGCATAAAGATTAACGTCGGCTTGCTCTCGGTCGGCAAGCACTGCGGTCAAGGCATAGGGTTCTTGGCCATCTCGTCCCGTCGACCACGGATTATCCTGACGCGTGACAACCACAAACACCTTGTCGCCAGCCGCAATAGGCTGCTTGAACGTCCAGCGTGACACTTGCAATGTTCCCGCCTTGCGCGTGTCGTTGGATAACCAGCGGCCCGTACTGCGTTCTCTCATGCCTTGTTCGCGATTGCGATGGAATGCCTCGGTAACCTGCTCCAGACTGGCGGCAGTCACCAGCGTGAACCACAGCTTGCTCATGCGATAGTCCAACCGAGTGGTGCGCACCACCGGGCTGTAGGCAAGGGCAACGGCTATTTCACGCACCCGCCGCCCGGTAGACCAAAAACTGTCGGGCAGTGGCAGCTCGAAAAAATGATGCTGGTCGTTGCCGATTTGTTCTTCGGTCAGCAATGTGACCGTGCTGTCCAGCGAGCGGAAAAGTGCGGCGTCATGAACTTGGCCATAACCGGCCAACCGCAATACATTTTCTCGGCCAGCGGCGTTATCACCTCCATTGAGCAAGCTTAAGCATGCGTTTGACCAGCGGGCATGTGCCCCCAAGAGCGCGCGCAAAAGATGCGTTGAAGCCGTAGGCAGTTCTGCCAGTAGTCTTGCCGCCTTGTGCGCAACCACGGGGGCCGCATAACTGGTGCCAATATCCTCACTAAAAGCCGAGGCAGTGGCAAAGCCGCCATTTAACGACACGACGCCTAACCCTGAGTGACGGGTTCGCCCGCCACTTCGCATCACCGCCAGATTGCCAGCATGCTCTACAAAGTCAGGCTTGATCGCACCATTAATAGATGGGCCACAGCGGGTGAGCGGGAAAGGCTGCCCGGTTCGGGCCAACGGGTGGTCTTCACGCGAGTTTGGATACCGTTGGGCATCACGGCTGGCTTCATGGTTGGCCAAGCCACCAACCGTCAATACGTTGAGTGCCGGAGCGGGATCAAGCAGGCGCGATGATTCAGAAAACAGGTATTCGGGATAAGTGTCTTGTGAATTTCCCGGCAGCTCTGAAGGATGCAAATTCCCTGTCGGCACCACGAACAGAACGCCGAGTTCACGTGTGAGCCGATCCAGGGTGTAGGCCAGGCCACGCACATGGCGGCCGTCATAAATTTTGTTGAGATCGCCATAGCTGAAATTGAACACCCGGCAACCGTATTGGTTATGCAGATCACGCACCGCTGCTTCGACGGCTTTTTCCACGAACTCGGTCTGATCATTCCCGTCATCGTTAAACACTTTCCCGGAAAACAATCGCAAGTTGGGCAGGAACTGACCTTGCCGAACACGAGCTTCGATGTCGCCGTACAGTGCTAATCCACCAACAAATGTGCCGTGCCACGGTGTTGCGTCATCAGCTGAGTGATGGGGAGCAAGATAACCCTGCGCATCACCCACTGCCGCAGCTACAAGCGGGTGTCCTCGCGTCAAACCGGAATCCAGAACTGCCACGGCGGGCGCACTATCGGCAGGCGGGGCTATCGGTGGAAACTGATTGATGTCGGTTTGCAACAACTCAAAAGAGACACCCAAACGTGGCGGAAGGTCTAACGTGCGCACATCCCGGTGGCGCAAAAGCTGTTCTGCCTGAAGACGGCTACAGCGCAGGCGCACCATCACCAGGGATGGTTGCTTGATCTCATCCAGTCGCTCGATGCCCAGCTCACGCATCCAACCAAGAAAGCTGGTCAACAGCAAATCGCGCTTGTCCTGTCGCTCCTGCGGCCAGAGCTCAACATCCAAAACAAACGGTTCGGCAGCAGGGAAGCCCTGCTCGCGTAATGCAGTGCCTGTGCGCTCTTCCGGCGTCCAGTGATCAAAACCCTCAATCACATAAAGAAGCTCTTTGCGCGTGACCGATCCATCACGCGCCAAAGTCGCCACACGACTTTCAAACTCATTCAGTCCGGCTTCGGTAGCAAACGTGAGTACCACGGCTCCGGCTTCCTGACTGACGATCTCGATACCAGGAATTTGCCAGAATGCGGGGACACTTTTTTCGCCTTCGCGCAACTGGATTTTGAGCAGCTTTCTGTCATCAAAACCGCCCAAGTCCTCTTGGATGGCATGCTGCCTCGCGTCGCGCAAACTCTGCGCCAATATTGTGCCAAGCCCTCGCGGATCTGCCGGTGGACGAACACCGGGGAAATTTCTCGGGTGCCTATCGGTTAAAGGCGTTTCGCGCCCCAAACGTAAGTGCTCATAGGACATAAGCCCCCGTCTCCCTGTTTAATTCTTATGGCGATACTCGCGGGCGAGCGCGGCATCGATGTGGTTTTTTTCCAAGAACTCGCGCCCGGAAAGAATCATTTCCTTGACCGCTCGCCGCAGCACACGCTCAATATCGGCGTGGGACATTCCTTTGAAAAGGGAGGCCACCTGCCCGTCATCAGGCTCAAAATTCCGACGGATTCCCGAAAGTTTTACCGCCAACAGGCGCTTGATTTGCTCAAGGCTTGGCATTTCAAAACGCACCACCTCATCAAAACGCCGCCAGACAGCCTTATCCAACAATGTCTCGTAGTTCGTAGTTGCAATCAGGATGCTTTCCCCACGATAACCATCCATCATTTGCAAGACGGCATTCACGGAGCGCTTGAGTTCTCCGTGATCAGCACTGTCTCCTCGATCTTTGGTGAGCGCATCAAACTCATCAAACAGTGCCACAACAGGATTCTGCGCAATGTAATCAAAGGTCTTGCGCAAGTTGGACGCCGTCTCGCCCAAAAATGACGAGATCACAGAATCGAGACGAACCAGCATTAGGGGCAGTGACAGGCTGTGAGCAATAACTTCCGCCGCCAATGTCTTGCCGCAACCAGGAGGGCCGCAGAACAGCAATTTTTGCGCTGGCTGCAAACCATAGGTGCGCAGCACGTCTGCTCGGTTGTGCTCCATGAGAATTTCATCAAGCGCCGACTGAGTGGTGTCGGATAAGACAATGTCCTTTTCCTCACGAACCACTGCGCGCGCCTCAAGCAGAGGAAGGCCATTGTCTTTATTGGTCGGCAAATCAGCGACGACATGAAGCTTCCGAGAACTACTCCCGACACTGGTCTGCTCGCCATAAAGCAAGCGCTCTAGATCGTTGGCAAGCAGATGATGATTCTTCTCTCGCTCTTCCTTAATGACCGCTTCGGACGCCGAACGAAAACTCGCCGCATCACCTTGCGTTCCTGATTTTATTAATTGCCGAAGCAGTTTGCCGTTTGCCATTTCTAGCACTCCTCAAATATTTTCATGCGGCGCGTGGCCGCCAAATTCTTCTACCTTTTCTTCGGAGGAAAGAATTGAACCGCCCCGGGAATTGAGGAGGCTGTTTGGTTTAAGTTGAGTGGGCGATCTCGGCTTTTTGGTCGAGTTCCCGCCAATAGTTTGCCTCAGCCTCGGCCGGCGGGATATACCCGATGGGTTCAAGGAGTCGGATGTGGTTGAACCAGTACACCCATTGCAGGGTGGCCAGTTCCAAGGACTCTCTGGACTTCCAAGGGCCCCGGCGATGAATCAGCTCGGCTTTATACAGCCCGTTGATGGTCTCGGCCAGGGCGTTGTCATTGAACCGCCCCGGGAAACGAGGAGGCTCCTAACTCTGAGAAGATGAAGCCATGAAAAGCAATAAATCCAACCGTTTTTCCCCCGAAGTGAGAGAACGTGCCGTTCGGATGGTGCAGGAGCATCGAG
>JBIIEQ010000079.1:0-13257 GCA_044237765.1 Methylococcaceae bacterium
CTTGGGGGCAATCGATTCGATACAGGCCCACAGGGAGGGGTACTCGCCTCGATGCTCCTGCACCATCCGAACGGCACGTTCTCTCACTTCGGGGGAAAAACGGTTGGATTTATTGCTTTTCATGGCTTCATCTTCTCAGAGTTAGGAGCCTCCTCGTTTCCCGGGGCGGTTCATACCGTTCACAGGGTTGTCACTAAGGGATCTGGTTTTTCAGTCCTTTGCTGGTGCGCGCGAGGTCCATTTCAACTGCGCTTTGCCCGCTTTCGTTTCCATGGCCTGCAAATCGCCCAAAGCATAGCGGTAGTCAGCCAGGGATTTGTGGAAGCTGCTGAAGGCGTCGGCAACCAGGATGGCCGCATCGCCGCTGGCCAGTTCCCGTTGGTTCACGAACATCAGGTTGCTGTCCCCCAGTTCATAACGGGAGCGTTCGCCTTCCTCCATTTGCAGGGCCGTTTCCCGGTGCCTTTGGGCAATTTCCAGCCGTTTGAGGGCGGCCTTGAGCGCCGACAAGGCGTCTTTGACTTCCGCCGCGATGCGATCGCCGAGCAGCTGTGAATCGGCCTGAATGCGTTCCAGATTGGCCTCGGCGCTCACAATCCTGCCGCTGGCTACGCGCTGCTGAACGGGCAGGTCGATGGAAACGCCGAGGTACATTTCCGAGCGATTGATCTGGTAATACTGGGTTTCGGGGTTGACGCCCAGGTCCTGGGCGCCACTCAGTGAGAGATCGACACCGGGTTGACGTTGATTGCGAGCGAGGTCGCGATCAATTTCCGCATTCTTGCGTTGCTGCTCCAACCGTTTCAATTCAGGACGACGACTCAAGGCCTCATCGACCATTGCATGCAATTCCATCCGATGCGGCATCCTGGGCTCAGGAAAACCCTCGGGCAGGTCTTCGGGCTGCGGCAATTGCGGCTGACCGTCGGGGGTCCGTAAATATAGCGATAGCTGAATCGCCGCCTGCTCCAGCAGACGTTCCGCGGCAACCAACCGTTCGCGCCGTTCGAGGATGACGCGTTGATTGTCGGTCGCATCGATGGCCGGCAGATCGCCCCCGACGATGCGCGCACGCAAGCCGGCATCACGGGTTTCAGCGATGTTGAGGAGATCGCGCGCGGCGGCCAGCCGGCGACCCGCCAGCACCCAGTCCCAATAGCGTTGCGTGGCCACCCGCTGAAGCTCAAGCAATTGGGCGTCGTAGTCATGATGCGCGATCAGTTGCGACAACTCCGCCTGTGCCAGGGTGGCTCGGCGCCGATCGATCGATCGGTTACGCCATAAAGGAATGCTGACACCAGCCCGAAATTCGCCCGAGTCCGCCGTCTGGCTTTTGCCCTCATAAACCGGAAAGTTGCCGGAACCCAGTCGATAGCCGCCGAAGAAAGTCGCGCCCCAGTAAGGGGTTGGCTGTTCGAAACCAACGTCGACCATCTCGTTCTCGTAAAGACCGGCTACCGACGAACGGCTCAGCAGCTTCAGGCTGGTATCAAAACCACCCTCGGCGGCCAGCTTTTCTCCTGCTGCCATATCCTTGCGTTTGGTTGCCGCGATCAGCGAGGGAAAGCTCTCCAATGCCGACTGCACCACGGTTTCCAGCGTTAGGGTTCGGGGTTTGACGGGTAATGCCACCTCCCCGAGTTCCAGCGCCTTTCGGTGCCTGGCCCCCGACCCCGGGTGATGGCCGCTTGCCCCGGCCTCCGTCGCCTCCGTCATGGCCATCGCGATACCGAGGCATCCGCTTAGCCAGAGTCTCAGGCGCCAGGTGGTCATTTGGCGTCTTTTTCACCGTCGGCGGATTTGGATTGATTGCCCGCCGCATCGGATTTCTTCAGTTCAGGATGGCTGGGCAGATAGATAGGCGGGAAGCCGTTGAATATCCGCCACAACTCATAACCGAGCCGTACCTGATTCAGTAGAACCCAGCCGTTGACCCTGACGCCCTGACGAATAAATCGGTCAGTGGGCCAGGGCAGTTCGCCGGGATCGGGCAGCACCAGAATGCGAAAGTCGCCTTTGCCGTTGTCGGTGGCATCGATCAGCGAGACTTCGCCGCCAAAGGTGCCCACCGCGACTTCCGGCCACCCAGAGAATTGCACAGCGGGGTAACCCTCGAACTGCAGCCGCACCTTGCGTCCGGGCGTGATGAGCGGAATGTCATTGCCATCCATCCATAATTCCACCGCTCGTTCCTGCGTGGAGGGAACCAAAACAGCCAAGGGATCGCCGGGTTTGACCACCTCGGCCTGCGAGCTGACCGCCAGACGCAGGATGGTACCAGCGCGCGGCGCCTTGATTGTCTGCGTTTTCTGTCGAGCCAGGCGAGTGTCGAGCTTCAGCTTCTCGGCCTGGGCATAAGCCAGTTCTTCCCGGCTCTTGGCGAGATCGGCATTGGCCTTGGCAATCGTGGATTGGGTATCCGCGTTGGATTTTTGACGGTCGGCTCGAATCGCGTCCACTTCACTGGTCGCCGCTTCAAGCGAGGCCCGGGCCCGATCGGTTTCGGTTCGGCGCTGCGTCACTTCAAGAACTGCCAGTTCATAACTCCGGGTGGATGAAAGTCCCTTACCCTGCAGGGTTTCCTGCCGCTTGAAGTTCAGTTCAGAGGTGGTCAGCGCTGCCTGGGCGGCCTCCAGCGCATGGCGGGCGGCCTTTAGGCGCTGCTCGGCCATGCGGATGCGCGAATCGGCACCCGATAGAGCCATCTCGCGTGAATTCATCGCCATGGCGGATTGATTCTGCAATTCCGAAACGCGTGTCTGTATGGTGGCGATACGGCCAGTCAGGGTTTTCTGCTCTGCCTCCAATCGCCTCATCAGTTCGGGATCGTAGTCACTGATGTCGGCAATGCGGTCACCCGTATTCACGACGGAACCCTCCTTCACCCACCAATTCAGGACCCGGCCCTCCACGGGGGCCTGCAAGGTCTGCTGACGTTCAATCGGCGCAAAGGCAACCACGCGGCCATAACCCGCGACGTTTTGCTGCCAGGGGGTCAGAGATAGCGCGATCAGGACCAGCAGAAGCAGGCTCATGAGCGATCGGGCCAGCCAGCGGGCTGGGCCTGTGGTCAGAGTCAATCCGACGGCAGGGAGTACCGGAATCAACTCCTGCGCATCATCCTCGGTGTCTGCCTGGTGCGTATGGAGACGTTCGGTCTTCATGCAGGTGACTCCAGGGATGCGGGGGTGTCGAGTTCTCCCAGCAACTGCTCGGACGGCATTTCCCGCACTCCGCCCTGTTCGATCCGCCAGACGCGATCACATTGCCGAATCACCGAAGGGTTGCGGGTGGCCACCACGGCTGTCCAGGGCGCATCGTGACGCAGAACCCAGGCAATGACCTCTTCACTCACCCGCGGATCGAGTGTATCGAGCGCACCATAGATCAGCAGCAGGCGCGGCTGCCCTGCCAGAGCGCGTGCCAGCAGGAGGCGGCGAACCTGTTCGGGGGGCAAGGGCATGCCCAGGAAGTTTAGTCGGGTGTTCAGTCCTTCGGGCAAGGCATGGATTGCCTCATCCAGACCCACACCCCGCAGGGTCTCTCGCAAGGCTTCCAGCTGGATGTCCTCTCGTCCCATGCGGAGATTGTCCAGGACGGAGGCTTCCAGGACACCCTCGTCCTTGACCAGTGCCAGTCGTTCCCGCAGATCGCTCACATTGAGGTCACGCAAATCATGTCCATCCAGCAGCAGCGCCCCTGAACTCGGCACTCGCAGGCCCATCATGAGCTCAAGCAACGTGCCTCGGCCCGATCCGCTGGTACCGACCAGGGCGATCCGCTCACCGGCTGCGATCCGGGCGGTGACATGCGTCAGCCCAGAGTCGCTGTGACGTTCGCCAGGGTAGGCATAGCCGAGATCCTGAAGGCTTACCGATATCGGGCCCGTCCGCTCGGATAGCCTCTCGCCCTGATCGGACTCGAGTGGAAGGTCGAGAAGGTGACTTAGCTTGTTCATGCCCGCCATCAATTCGTAATAGCTCATCACCGCCTTGCCCAGGCGAGTGATACCGGCCAGCATGGCGCTGACAACCAGCTCCGCAGCAATCAGCTGGCCAAGCGTCAATTGCCGCTCGATCACCAGCCAGCCGCCCAGCCCCAGCAGCAGGGTGCTGGCCAGTGTCTGCAGTACCAAGATGCCGACCTGTTGCCGCAGAATAATCGTGAAATGTCGTCCTGCGGCAGCCAGGTATTCCCTGGCCAGGCGATCGCTGGTGGCGGAGACGAAGGCGGCTCCACCAGCCCATTTAACCAGGCTGACGTTGCGGGCCAGTTCTTCCAGCCATGCAGCCACGGCGTACTTTGTGCGGGATTCCTCTACCGCCGTCGGAATGGCATGGCGTCCCATCACGAAGAAAATGAACAGCACGGCTATGACGAGCAGCAGGTCGAAGGTCAGCAGAATCGGGTGATAAAAGGCGAGCAACAGCATGCCGATCAGGGTTTGCAGACCATATGCCAGACCATCGAGCAACAGCACGGAGGCGGCTTTCTGAACGGTCAATACATCGAAGAAGCGATTGACCAGTTCAGGCCCGTTTCGCCCATCGAAAGCCTCCAGTCTGACTCGCTGCAAGCGACCGGCGATATCTCCCAGCAGACGCACGAAAATGCGGCGCTGGAGCATTTCCACGACGTAGATTTGAAAGGCGATGAGGAGGTTGTTCAACGCCAGACAACCCAGCAGCACCAGCACCAGTACCACCAGCGGCTGCAGCAGCATGCCGAAGGCGATGGTGTTGACCAGCGTCTGCACCGCCACCGGGGTTGCCAAAGCCATCAGCCCGGCACCCAGGGAGAACGCCACGAGCGCCCATAGATCGAGGCGTTCCAGACTAATGAGCCGGCTCAGGTTCTCCCGGGCGTAGTGGGCATGACGGTCATCCATGGTCATTGAGTCAGATGTCGGTGGCTGATACTTGTCGTGAAATCACACGTGTTGGAATGACCCTCAGCCGGTGTTCCGCATACCGGCGGCGATCGCGTTGATGCTTCGGAGCAAAGGCTTCATCCAAGGGCTGGCTGTTGGCTCATCTGTCTCCCGCACCTGCCGGATCAGGCGAACCTGCAGGTAATTCAGGGGGCCCAGGTAAGCGTCACGACGTTCCAGGGAAGCGGCCAAGGTGGGGTTTTCTGCCACCAGACGATCTTGTTGGGCCACCTGCAGGACCCAGTCTACACTACGGTGGTATTCACTCGCTATCAATTCCCATATCCGCTTCCCCGTATCCTCGTCTTCGCAAAGTCCGGCATATTCACGGGCTATGATCATGTCAGACTTGCTGAGCGCCATCTGCGCGTTACTGAGCAGGTTGCGGAAAAATGGCCATTCACGGTACATCTCTCGCAAGAGCTCCAGGCGGTCGGCCTTGCCAGCGCACCAGGTTCCCATACTGGCGCCAATGCCATACCAGGCGGGAAATGTCTGGCGGGACTGAGCCCAGGCGAAAACCCATGCGATCGCCCGTACCGAGCTTTTTGAGCGATCCAGCTTTTTGCGGTGTGAAGGACGTGAACCAATATTGAGTTGACCGATCTCGCCGACAGGCGTGGCTTCATAGAAGTAATCAAGAAATTTGTCGGTTTGCTCAGTGAGGTCGCGATAACTCCGTTCGCCCAGTCGGGCCAATTCACCCATGACTGCCAAATGTGCCGGTGAGGCTTTCGCGACAGGCTGCACTAGGCTCAGACTGGCCTTCATCAATCCGGTGAGCCCCATCGTCAGTTCATAGACGGCGGTTTCCATGTTGTTGTAGCGATAGAAAAGCACCTCGCCCTGCTCGGTGAACTTGATCTGTCCGCGGACCGTGTCCTCCGGTTGCGCCAGGATTGCCTCATGGGTTGGTCCGCCGCCACGGCCGACGGTGCCGCCGCGACCATGGAACATGCGGCATTTCAGGCCATGGCGTTCGGTGATGGCGATGACCTGCTGTTGGGCTCTGTACAGGCCCCATGCCGAGGCCATGATCCCGCCATCCTTGCAGGAGTCGGAGTAGCCCAGCATGACCTCCTGTCGCTCTCCCGAGGCTTCCAGCAGAGCACGATAGACCGGCTGATCAAGCAAGTCTGTGAGCACTTCCTCAATGCGGTTAAGGTCATCGATGGTTTCGAACAGCGGACTGATGCCGATGTGGCAATACCAGTGACCACCCAGTCGGCCTGCCAGGCCACACTGTGTCGCCAGCAGCAGGGCCTCCAGCACATGACTGGCATGGTGTGTCATGGAGATGACATATTTGTCAAAGCAATCCCCACCGATCTCACGCCGCATGCGGGCCATGGTCTCGAAAACGGCCAATGTATCTCGGGTCATGGGCTGCAGAAGCGAACGGTCGAACAGCAATCCACCAGGCGCTGCAATCGTCTCGCCCAGCAACTTTAGACGCTCGGCTTCACTTAGCGCGGCATAGTCGACATTCAGAGTGATCTTGAGGATGTCAGCCACCGCCTCGCTATGGCGGCCGGACTCCTGTCTGACATCCAACTGCATCAGGTGGAAACCGAATGTTTCGACCAGACGGATCAGGTCATGCAGTTCCTGACCGGCAATGTCGGCGTCGTTGTGGCTCCGCAGGGAGCTGTCTATAGTCCGCAAATCGGCTAAAAAGTCGGTAGCGGAGGGATAGGCCAACGTGTCCGGCGGCTCATTTTCGCCGGCAATCAGTCGATCCAAGCGGCTGAGACTGCGCTCCATGCGGAATTTCATGAGTACCAGCTTGTGTCGATAGGGCTCCTGCAGAAAAGGGCGCTCCAGCTCGACAATGGCACCGCCCAGCTCGGCGCGGTCCTGCTCCAGGCTTTCACGGAATTCAGGCGACAGTTCGCAGAACCCCCATGAATGCGATAACTGGCTATGCAACTGCACCAGACGTTGCAAATATTCCTGGAGGATGGTGCGTGCCTGCAGGCGAATGGCCAGGGCCGTGGTCTCTGGCGTCACGTTGGGATTGCCGTCGCGGTCGCCACCAATCCAGGAACCGAAGCGGAGAAAACTGGGGACGCGGATCTGCTCAGCGGCCTCTTCGCCGTAGACATCACGCAATGAGCGTTCGAAGTTGCGATAGACCCGGGACGTTGCACGAAACAGGGACAGCGGAAAGTAAAACAGGCCCGTGTCGATTTCATCGGCTACACCCATTCCGCGCAACCGAACTTCATCGGTCCTCCAAAGCAGCTGTATCTGTGATTGCAAGCGCTCGATGGCTTCTTTTCGGAAGTAGCCTCGGAGACAACCATTGGTGAGAGCTTCCTGGGAGACGAACACATTACGCAGAGCACCCTTGACCGTGCGGCGTTTTGCTTCGGTAGGATGAGCGGTCATCACAGGCAGATACAAGAGCTGATTGAGCAACTGTTGAAGCTGGTCTGTTCCGACGCCACTTTCCCGAATCATGAGCAGGGTGTCGTGAAAGGACCCTTGCCAATAATGGCCGCCCTGTTCAGCCTGGCGGCGTCTTTGCCTCAAGTAATAGGATTCCTCGGCAATGTTCAGCAAACTGAAATAATGGTTGAAGACCCGAATGACCTCTCCGGTGCTTTCGGGGTCCAGATCGTCCAGCGCTTCCAACAATTGCTGGCGTCGAGCGGGGTGATTGTCGCGCAGGATGCTGGCGTATCGCTTCTGCAACTGAGCCACGCGGTCAGCCACTTCGGCCTTCCCCTGAATTTTCAGTACACGAATCAGCACGGAGTTCAGCAGGCGCAACGCGCGGCGAAGTTCGGTTTCGTCGAATTTTTGTGTCATGGGCAAGTACCGGTTTGAAGATGGCGCGTTAACGTTAAAGGACCGATCCCGGCTGACTGCGGCCCAAAAGTGGGCTGCCCAACGGTCGGGAATACTGGCTCAGCGGTAAGGCTACCTGGGTTCACATGATTAAAATAATTGAATGTATAAAATTAAACCATAGAAATAAGCTATAAATACGGTGCGCATGCAAAGGCTCAACTATCATCACCTCCTTTATTTCTGGACCGTTGCTAGGGAAGGAAGCATTTCCCGTGCCTCGGAGAAACTGCATCTCACACAGCCCACCATCAGCGCGCAAATCGGTCAGTTCGAGTCTGCGGTCGGTCAGAAGCTTTTCGAGCGGGTGGGGCGGGGGCTGTCTCTGACGGATACCGGGCGCGGGGTGTACGAATACGCCGAGGAGATATTTGCTTTGGGTCGGGAGCTGACCCAGTTCCTGAATGGCCGCAGCGTGGGGCGAGGCTCGCGTCTCAGCGTCGGCATTGCCGAGGCCCTGCCCAAGTTGATGGTCACCCGTCTGCTGGAGCCCGCACTTCAAGGCCCTGAGCCTATCCATTTGATGTGTCATGAAGACAAATCTGAACGATTGATGTCCGATCTCTCCGTCCATGCACTGGACATGGTGCTCTCCGACGTGCCTGCCACGCCCCATTCCGGGGCGGGCTTCTTTAATCAATTGCTCGTCAAGAGCGAGGTCAGCGTTTTTGGCACGGCTGACCTGCTGCAACGCTATGGGGCTCAGATGCCTCAATCGCTCAGTGGGGCGCCGGTGTTGTTACCCAGTTCGAACCAAGCCTTGCGGCGGGTGTTGGATCAGTGGTTTGAAAGTGAGGGAATTTGGCCCGACGTCCGAGCTGAAATTGCCGATAGTGCCTTACTCAAGACCTTTGGTAGTAGGGGTGCCGGGTTGTTTGTTGCGCCCAGCCTCGTAAGTGAGGCGATTTGTCGGCAATATGGGGTTGAAGAGGCTGGCGCATTGGCAGGCGTGCATGAGCGCTTCTACCTGATTACGGCTCAGCGCAAAATCCAGCATCCAAGCATCGTAGCCATCCTGGAACAATTCAAAAGAACCAATGATCCCGACCATGGCTTTGAAGATTGTCCCGAATCCAACAGATAACGAAAGCGCAAACCAGACTGCCATAAAGAACCTGATGGCGAGGGGAGTTCTCAGGAGCCGGGCAAGCGCTTAGATTATGATTTCCAGGGAAGCTGAAGCCTAACATCTGGCGGGCGCAGATTAGATAATGAAAATGACATGTAACAGGGCGCAGGGCAATCGCGCGAACAGATCATTCCTAATGAAGCCTGTTGTCGAAGATTGCACAGGGCATGGATAAGTGGGTTTATATCGCCTATGAATTGAGTGATTTCAGGTACCAATTGACGAATGGCCAGTTGATTTCAGCGCCATGACCGACGGAGAGAATTAGCATTTCCTGCTTTCGCGATTGCCCTGTAGCAGGGCCCGACTTACCTCCATTGGCCTTCAAATTGCGCTTTTTTCGCTCTGTCTCCTGAAAAGGACCACAGCAACCGGCTTGGCAACACTCATGACATCTAATCCACTGTCCCCATAAGGAGTCATGTGCATCCTAAAGTGAATCGGTCTCTTTTTCATAAATAAAAAGGAACAAAATGTGAATATAATTCAATTGGACCGGCATGCGAGACTCGGGTAGGGTTGCGGTCGAAATTTGCAGCCAATGAAGAAAGGGCTACTTGGGCCCTAACAAAAATGGGTTCCCTTTTGGCCACGAATTAACTGGCAGTTCCCGGAAGTTTAGTCTTCCAACATTTGTTCACAGGAGTCTAGTATGTGGGCCGAGTTGAGAGAGCTTCGTGATGACCTCGATTGCGGGACACCGCCGCGCGAGGGCGAGCCGGTCACGCTGACCATCGATGACCAGCCGGTGACCGTCCCGGCCGGGAGTTCGGTGATGCTGGCCGCCGCTCTGGCGGGTCGTAGCATTCCTAAACTGTGCGCCACCGATACCCTGGAGCCCTTCGGCAGTTGCCGGGTGTGCCTGGTAGAGATCAACGGTCGCAAGGGCTACCCGGCTAGTTGCACCACTTTGGTCGAACCCGGCATGGCGGTGCGCACCGAGACCGAGAAGCTGCAATCGCTGCGGCGCGGCGTGCTGGAGTTGTATCTGTCGGATTTTCCCGCCGGCGACATTCCCGATGGCTGGAGCGAGTTCCACGCCACCCTCGAGCAGTGCGGCGTCAGTTCGCACCCCTATGGCGACGGGGCCACTCACTTAGACAGCCCGGTCGATCTGTCCAACCCCTATTTCCTGTTTGATCCGGCCAAGTGCATCGTCTGCAGCCGCTGTGTCCGTGCCTGCGAGGAGATCCAGGGCACGTTCGCACTGTCCGTCGACGGCCGCGGCTTCGAGTCCCGCATCGTCGCCGGGCAGGACCAGTCGTTCTTCGAGTCGGACTGTGTGAGTTGCGGCGCTTGTGTGCAAGCGTGTCCGTCGCAGGCCCTGGTCGAGAAAAGTCTGTTCGTGGGAGAGTACCGTCATGCCTAATCCTGTTAAACCCGATCGCAGTGTCATCACCACCTGCGCCTACTGCGGCGTCGGTTGCGGCTTTAAGGCCGAAACCCATCAAGGCCGCATCGTCCGCATGATCCCGTGGAAGGAGGGCAAGGCCAATCACGGGCATAGCTGCGTCAAGGGCCGCTTTGCCTTTGATTACTACATGCATCCGGACCGGGTGCGCACGCCGCTTATCCGGAATTCGATCGACGAGCCCTGGCGGGAGGTTTCCTGGAATGAGGCGTTCCGCCATGCGGCCGGCGAGTTCCGCCGCATCCAGAGCCAATACGGCCAGAAATCGATCGGGGCCGTCTCCAGCTCGCGCTGCACCAACGAGGAAATCTTTCTGGTGCAGAAACTGGCGCGGGCGGTGTTCGGCAACAACAACATCGACAACTGCGCCCGCATCTGCCATTCACCGACGCAGTTTGGTATGTCCGCCACGGTCGGCTGGGGCGCCGCCAGTCAGCATTTCGACTCCATCCTGCAGGCCGATGTGATCATGGTGGTCGGCGCCAACCCGACCGAGGGGCATCCGGTGTTCGGCTCGCTGATGAAGCGCCGCATTCGCGAGGGCGCCAAACTGATCGTGATCGACCCGCGCCGGACCGAGACGGTGGACTCTCCGCATTGCCGCGCCAACGTGCATCTGCCGCTGCGGCCCGGCACCAACGTCGCCGTGCTGGACAGCATCGCCCATGTCATCGTGCGCGAGAAATTGTACAACGAAGCCTTCGTCCGCGAACGCTGCGAGTGGGACGAATTCGAGGGCTGGATGGCGCTGGTCGGCGACGACCGCTACGCGCCCGAAGTAATCGGCCCCGAGGCCGGCCTCGATCCGGAGGCCATACGGCAGGCGGCCCGCACCTATGCCGGCGGCCCGAACAGCGCAATCTACTACGGCCTTGGCGTCACCGAGCATTCGCAAGGTTCGACCGGCGTGATGTGCCTGGGCAACTTGGCCTTGGCTTGCGGCATGCTCGGCCGCGAAGGCGTCGGCGTCAATCCGCTGCGTGGTCAGGGCAACGTGCAGGGCGGAAGCTGCCTCGGCAGTTGGCCGCACGTGTTCAGCGGCTACCGCTTTGTCACCGATCCGGAAGTGCGCGGCTCCTTCGAACAGGAGTGGGGCGTCGGGCTGGACGGCGAGCCGGGCCTGCGGTTGCCGAACATGTTTGACGCCGCGCTGACCGGGCACTTCCGCGGCATGTTCATCATGGGCGAGGATCCGGTGCAGAGCGACCCGAATCAGCAGCATGTCATCGCCGCGTTCCGCAACATGGAATGCGTGGTGCTTCAGGACCTGTTCCTCAACGAAACATCCAGGTACGCCCATGTGTTCCTGCCCGGCAGTTCCTCGCTGGAAAAGGAGGGCACCTTCACCAGCGCCGAGCGCCGCGTGAACCGGGTGCGCAAGGTGGTCGAGCCGCTAGCCGGTTATCAGGACTGGGAAATCGTCGTCAAGCTGATGAATGCCATGGGTTACCCGGCCCATTACGACAACGCCGGCCAGATTCTGGATGAGATCGCCCGGCTGTCGCCGGCCTATCGGGGAATGAGCTTCAAACTGCTGGAACGCATCGGCTCGGCGCAGTGGCCCTGTGACGAGGAGGCGCCGGAGGGCACCGAGGTACTCCACCGGGTACGCTTCCCCCGCGCCAACGGGCGTGGCACCTTCATGCTCACTGAGTTCGTGCCGACCCGCGAGCGCACCGATGACCGCCATCCCCTGCTGCTGACCACCGGCCGTATCCTCAGCCAGTACAACGTCGGCACCCAGACCCGACGCACCGCTAACTCCCTGTGGCATCCCGAGGATCGGCTGGAAATCCATGCGGAGGATGCCCTGGCACGCGGCGTCGCGGACGGCGATTGGGTGAACATCAACAGCCGCTTCGGCAGCACCCAATTGCGCGCCAAACTGTCGCAACGGGTCAACCCAGGCGTCGTCTATACGACCTTTCACCATGCCCAGTCCAAGGCCAACACGTTGACCTCGGACCTATCCGACTGGGCCACCAACTGTCCCGAGTACAAGGTCACGGCGGTGGAGGTGGCCCGAGTGACGGAACCTCGCGCTACCCAGCCACCAGCCGTGGAAAGGGCCGTTGAAGAGGCAATAGCATGACGGCGCCGGTAGCCAGCGGCGCGATGGCTGAGACGCTGCTGGATCTGGACCGGCTGCTGACCATGGCCAACCAGATTGGTGATTTTTTCGAACCCTATCCGCCGGCGCGGCGTGTCGAGGGCATCCGCAATCATCTCCGGACCTACTGGGACCCCCGTATGCGCGAAGACCTGCTGGCGCACATAGAGCGGGGTGGTGATGGTCTCCAAGAATCCGTGATCATAGGTGCACGCTTACTCCAAGAGACAGAGGCTAATCGAAAGGGCTATTACGGACCACCGAAATAGAGGTCTACGTGGTAATCTGGCTAAGTAGTAAGGGTTGTTTTAAAAAGTACCTTCTCGTAGGCCCTTGCGTTACTCAAAGTTCATGCTATTCCCCGGCCTTTAAATACCAATCTGCTATGCCGCCCAGGCAACCGGCTTGGCTTAGAAACAGGAACGGACTAGATGAGGCTGACTTTGAATCGATCTGAGATGCGAAACGACCTTTTTCCTGAGGTGTTCATCACCCCGGCGGAGCTTTTCAAGATAGTTGTCGCGTCCACGCGTAATTTCGTTTTCTTTAAGCAGCCTTTTGGACCGCTCTGGATTCAGGAAGACCTCGTTCTGGATGGTCCAGTTTCTAGTGCTTCCGGTCCACCGTTGCGGGTGTCTTTCCCGCGCCGCCAAATAAAGCCGGTGTCGTTGCTGAAGCAGCTCTTCAGCCTCTCCCTGGTGACGCTCATTTGGCGTTACAAAACATATTCCGCTATGACGATGTTCCTCGTTGTACCAGGTCACAAATCCATCGACCCATTCCCGAGCCTTTTCAAGACTTTCAAATGGCTTCGAGGGCCATGA
>JBIIEQ010000016.1:0-50511 GCA_044237765.1 Methylococcaceae bacterium
GTCCTGACTAATTACCGCCCGCACATGCTTCGCATTGTGCTGGTGAACATCGGTTTCGGCGTCGCCTACTACACCGTATTTGTCTACGCAGTCACCTACATTCGGAATATCGATCACTTCACCGAAATAGTCGCCCTCGAGCTGAACACCCTATCCATGGGCATTTTGCTGGTGGCCCTGCCGCTGGCTGCCTGGGCGGCAGATCGATTCGGCCATCGGCGGATGGTTACCTACAGCTTCGTCCTGTTGGTCGCCCTCGCCATTCCCTTGTTTTCGGCGATTCACTCCAACTTACCCGAGCAGGTGCTGATCGCCGAGATGATTTTCGCTGTTCTGGTCGCCTTCACCAGTGGTGGCATGGTCGCCCTGAATGTCCAGTTGTTGCCGGATTCCATTCGCTGTACCGGGTTGGCCCTGGCCTATAACATCGCCCATGGCCTTTTCGGCGGCACCACCCCGTTAATTGCTGCCTGGCTACTCAAGACCAGCGACAATCCGATCGCCCCCGCCTACTGGCTGCTTGGGGCCCTTGTCTTATCGACACTCACCATGCTGCTCTGGATCAGAGAGCGTCATTTCCATCCCCTGGGGATTCAATCAGATGAATAGTCACTACTTGCTGGATGAAGCCCGTGAGCACGCCCTGACCGCCGCGAGGATCATCACCGACATTCACAATGGCCCTGAGGCGATCAATCGCCAGGATCTGGATCACGCCATTCAGCGGCTGCGCCTGGCCATCGAATTGCTCCAGGATGAAACGGTTGATTTTGAGATAGGCGAAACCGACGACGGAATCTTCCTGCACCCTGGCCGACGGGCGACTGAGTCATTAATCGCTCTCGTAGCTGAATTCTCACTTCGCTGTCTCAATTGGCCATAAGCGCTTCAGCTCTTGAGGTCAGCCAAACATAAATCCAATGCCCGAACCGATGGAATTGTTTCAATCTTCCTTAACCATCAACTACGACACCCTGTTCCTGCCCACGGCTCATGCCTTCGCCGAAAACCTGTCAAAGTTAGCGGGCGCTTCCAGCAGTGAGCAGGTACAGCTACAGGTGGCCCTTGAGGAAGTCCTCGCCTACGTTATTGATCAATTTCCTGACCCAAAATTCGAACACCATATCGACCTGAAATTCACCCTGCAGGAAAACAGTGATCTGGTGATTGAGATTACCCATGGGGGGCCACCGATCCACCAGGAATTCATCCCTGAATTCGATGTGTACGATGAAACGACCGTCCATGGGCTCTGGTACAAGATCGCCTGCAGCATGGCCGACAGGGTTGAGATGGAGAGTCTCCATAAAGCCGGGTGGCTTATCCGGCTGACCAAAAAAATCCAGAATCGGGCTTTCGAGAGAACCCCACCTTCTGCCAAGGTCCTCGACATCACTGGTCAGCTGGAAACCCGTCTGGCCATCCCAGAGGATGCCCCTCATCTGGTCGATTTGGCCTATCAGACCTATCGATACACCTACCTCAGCGATTATTACGACCCGGACTCTCTGAGAGAAAACCTCCGTGCCGGTCGCTATCACACCACCGTGGTCGAGGATGAAGGCCGTATTGTCGGTGCCCTGTCAATCAAGTACTCCGCCGAAAATCCCAGAATAGCTGAATTGGGTGCGGCCATGGTGATTCCGGAGTATCGGAGAACCACTGCATTTTCCCGGCTCATCAAAGCCATGCAGCGCTACCATGACGAGAACCCCAGAAACCTCGAGTTGTTGGAATGCCACGCTGTGACCTCGCACATCATTTCGCAGCGGACAGTTACCAAGATCGATGCTCGTTATCGCCCGTTTGCGATCCTGCTCAGCTTCTTTTCCGATCCCAACTTCATCGCCATTAAAAATCGGGCGGGCGCCAAAGAATCGATGCTGGTCTTCTACAATGTCCACGGTCGCCTGACGATGCCACGCCTTTATGCACCCAGGATTCACCAGGCCGTGTTGGAGGGATTGCTGGTGAACAGCGGTCATTCCATGGAAGTACTGACCGACAAGCTCACACCACAGGCGCCCGGCTCGAGCATCATCTGCGTCATCGATGAACCCTTGCAACTCGCCACACTCCATCTGACCGAATTCGGAGTCGTCTGGGACGATGATCTTCGCAAGGCCCTATTGGTCGTCGCGATGCAAAAAATCGATACGGTGATCGTCAGGATAAAAGCCGATCAGCCACTGCCGCCCAACCTTGAACAACGGTTGGGTGATCTGAATCTATTGTTCTGTGGTCTGGTCCTGGAATCGCTCGACAGTCCCTGGCTTCACTATATGCTGATCACCCAGCCGATTGATTTCAGCCTGATCCAGATCCACGACGCTATGTCTCAAAAGCTGTTGGGACACATCAAGAACCGCTACGACCATGTGCTGCTCCGCTAAGAGTAACTGGGTATAACTCTGAGTGCATCGGATCAAATAAATCCAACTGTCCCCGCGTCCTCAAGGACAGGGCACCCAGCGACGAAAAGCTCACCAAATCCCCAGGGCTTGGCGCCTTGGCAGTCGCTGCTGGTCTTGTTGCAGACCGTCCCGCGGATCGATCAGGTGAGCGCCGCCATGCTCCTGGTCGAGATCGGTACCGACATGAGTCAATTCGGCAGCGCCGAGCGCCTGGCTTGCTGGGTCGGCAATTGTGCCGAAAAACGAAAGAGCGCCAAAACCCGCAAGGGTAATGCCTGGGTGCGACGACTGCTCTGCGAGCTTGCCCAGGCCGCTGCCCGAAGTCGTTGTGCCCTGAAGGAAAAATTCACCGCCTTGACAATCCGCAAGGGTCACAAAAAATCCATCGTGGCCCTTGGCGCATTAAAGGCTCCTCATCATCTATGCCCTGCTCATCCGCCACACCCACTATCAGGACGGCGCCGTCGACGAGGAGGCCATCACCGTCCAGCGTAACGCGCCTCGGTGGATCAAAATGTTGCTGAAGCACGGCTTCATCACGCCAGCCACCGCATAGCGACTGACCGACACGGCAACTACGACGCATGCGTTTGGGGACAGACCAACCTCAGGCTAGGGTCCGATGCGCCTCAACTCAAGTGTCTTTCACGCTAATGGAAGCTGCGTCAGCCGTGCCCATCGAAATAACGTTGCAAAAAGTAAATGGGATGTTGGCCAGAGTCGATTTTTGCATGATGACTGCCTGACTGAGAGGGACTCGAGCTCTCAATGTGACGTCTCCAGAGTGGCATGGCTTTTCACTGGATTCAGTCTACCTTGAAGGGTCATGAAATCCTTTGGTGTCAGCTGAAATTGATGCTTTTCCGCCAGATACTACTCAATGACCTGCAACTGTATTCATCTTGGCCTCGGCAATGAACTTGCCGAACGCCATCTTGGAGTCATCCGACCGAAACAATACCGGCCACCATTATGAGGGAGAATCTTCCAAAATCCGCATCCGTGCCGATCTGACACCGTGGTTCACTGCCAGAGGGGGAACGATCCCACTATACTGGGCTGGGAAGCAAGGCCAATTTACAGGAGATAATCATGCACGTTACCTTCGAACAAGCCCAGGAAGCTGTCCCGGCTGCACTCGTCAAAGCCCGCTCCATTGGCACTCAGATGTGTATTGCCGTGGTCGATTCGGGTTCTGAACTCAAGGCCTTTGCTCGAATGGACGATGCCTGGGTGGGCAGTGTCGACATCGCCATCAAGAAAGCCAAGACCGCCTGTTTCTTTGCCATGCCAACTGGCCAGATTGGCGCGCTCTCTCAGCCAGGCGGGCCCCTGTATGGCATCGAGCACTCCAATGGTGGATTGATCACCTTTCCTGGCGGTGTGCCGATTGTAAATCAGGACGGGATTCTGATTGGCGCGATCGGGGTCAGCGGCAGTTCCGTCGAGAATGACCACCTGGTTGCCGCTGCGGGGTCGGAGGCGATCGGTGTGTCTGCCCTGCCTGAGCATCCCTGGAGAACTTGATCTGCTGGCCAGTCATACATTGAACCTTAACATTTCCATCGATTTCGCGGGTGGGACAGGCACCAGCGGGTTGGGCAAATAAGCTTGACGGGTAGGCCGAGGCTTTCTGAAGCGGAGGACGGTACCTCAGTAAATCTTTCGGCCCCGGTCAGCCGCTGGACGGCCCGCCGTATCAGGCCACCATCATTTATGAAGAGTGGAGTCCATATTATTTTAGGATGTCATATGGATTTATCCCAGCTTATGGCTATGTCTAAACGCCACATGCACATGGATCGGCAAATGACGGGCATTGCCATGAGTTGGTGCCCCGACAGGATCACAACCGGATGGGGCAAAGCGGAATGGGTGGCCAGGTCATGGGCGGGCCTTGCAGACATTGACCCACGATTCCGCGAAGAGCTTCATGCTTTGCTCGCTAAGCCCGGACGACCCTGAAGGAAACATTCTTGCTGACTGTACTCGTCATTACCTGCCCGATTTTCCTGATTATTGCCATCGGCTTCATTGCCGTTCGCATGGATTTTCTCGGGTATGGAGACTCGAGGGCACTGGGGATTTTTGTGCTCAAGTTTGCGCTACCGGCTTTGCTGTTCAAAGCCCTTTCGCAGCAACCCCTGGGGCAGTTGCTGAATGCGGATCTGTTGATGGCTTACTCCCTCGGTTCACTGCTGACGCTGACTCTCGGTATCGGTTTTGGCTGTCTGCTTCAGAAGCGAGGATTGCAGAGTTCGACGATCCGTGCGATGGGGATGACGATATCGAACAGTGTTTTCATGGGCTTCCCCATTGCCGAGCAGTTGTTCGGCCCAGCGGCCACGGCCACCTTGGCGGTGTATGTCACGGTTGAAAATCTGGTCATGCTCCCTTTGGTGATGGTGATTGCAGAAATGGGCAGGAAAAAAGGAAGTCATTGGGCGCGGGTGATTGGGGGTATCTTTATGCGGCTGATGAAGAACCCTCTGATTCTCTCGATGATTTTGGGGGTTGCCTTTTCCAGGTTTGATCTTCGACCCCCTTCGCTTGCTGCTCGTGCCATTGACATGCTTGCCGGCGCCTCTGCGCCAGTCGCCCTTTTTTATATCGGGTGTACCCTCGCGGGACTCAGCTGGAAAGGGATGGCCGGTGATATTCTCGGCGTCGCTCTCGGTAAGCTGATTCTTCACCCACTGTCCGTATTCGCGATATTCTTGTTCCTTCCGATTGCAGATCCCGCTCTGCGGCAGGCAGCGGTTATCAATGCCAGCATGCCCATGGCCACCATCTATGCGCTGTTGGGCCAGAAATATGGCCAGGAAGATTTCTGCTCGGCAGCACTGGTGGTGACGACCGTCGCCTCGTTTTTCACTATTACAGGATTGCTTTGGCTGATCGGATCGGGATGCTGCTAGCCGTTTTTGACACAGCCCGAAGCAGGTTGCTGAAAGCGCTGATCAGCGCCGGGCTCCTGACCGGCACCCTGGCTGCAGAGACCGAATGGCAACCCTACGGTTCCACCGAAGTGGTTGGTGAGCGCTATTACCTCGATCCCTCGACAATCCAGCCGACCTCGGTCGGGTTTGCCACGGTTGTACTGAGCAATTATCCCGTGCCGATCAGGGAGTCTTTTGGTACCTTCCAATCGGTCAGGTCGTAAGTCGAGATGGATTGTAAAAACCACCAGCTGCGAGATATAGGCATTCAGTTTTACCGGCAACCCATGGGTAAAGGAAGACAGATATTTCAGGCGATGGGCACCGGCGGATCCCAATCCTGGCTGCCCGGCAGTCTGAATGAAATCCTGCACGAACTGATCTGCAAGTAGCGGAACGATAGGCATGGATTCTAACCAGGCCTCATATTCCATTTTAATCAACAACCCAAAAATCCGACGGCTTTCCCTGAGTTCTCACAAAAATGACCGAATACCTCGATATCTTGCTTCCCGCATTGGCTGTCACTGCTTTCGTGGGGAATGCCATCCATGTCATGTACTTCATGGACCACAACCCGGCGGCTTCCAAAAGGAACATCGATGACAACGAAGGGGGCATCATCGAAACCCAACCCGATGGGCCATTGGGAGCTTCTGCGGCTACTAACCCGCTGACAGAAGTTACGCCGGTACCGGGAACTCATGTTCCCCGGGATTCCGTTCTGCATCGTCACTATCTCACCCATCTTTGCAGTCAGCTCAACGAACTCTATCCGCGTCCAGGCGAAAGCGTTTTGCGTCGCCATCATGGGCAACTCATTGCCAGCCAGCTGGAGGTATGCCTGTTGGAACAGGCGGCTGTAGAGAAACTGCAGGCAGCTCATGAGATCCTCAAAAAGCAGATCTCGGAAGATGTTTCAAAACTCTTGGGCATGGGCATTGCGTCGTCTCCAGCACCACACGTTCTTGTTGGCGAGCCCCCAGCTGTCGAACCAGAGACGGTCGCTCAGGCTGCTTCAGTCTCATGCTTGAAAGTCCGGGCGGCTGAGCCGGAATCCGAAATCCCTCGGATGGGGGCCCATGTTCCCGAAGATCACGTTCTGCGTCGGCATTACCTCACCCATATCCTTGGGATGCTCCAAGACCTTAACCCCGCACCCGCGGATAGCGTGCTACAACGCCATCATCTGCAACACTTCAAAAACCTCTTCGCCTGCTGTCTTGAGGATGAGGCTGCGTCGGAAGAAGTGAAGCGTGACTGGGTGGCTACGAGAAAAGGCCCAGAAGCAATGGCAAACCGGGTCGAATCTGCAAATGTCCAGCTGATTGATGGGATTCAGGAAAAAGCTGAGTTACTTGCGGCTGCCGACGACACTCCCGTCTTCGGGTCTCATGTTCCGCAGGACCATGTACTGCGCCGACATTACCTGGCCCTGCTTGAGAGCAGGCTCAATGAAATAACTCCATCCCCAACGGATAGCGTTCAGCGTCGCCACCATCAGCAATGGGCCGAGGCCCGGTTGGCCCGGTGCGTCGAGGACGCTTCAAGCGCCGCAGCGCTTCAGGCCGACTACGAGCAGTGGGTCAGTGAGCGCGAAAAAGCCCCGTGCAAAAGCGACAGGCTGCCCGTGCAAGGAAATCCAATCGCGCTTGCCGCCAAACCTCTGGAGCAGCAATTGCCCATCGCCAAGAGGGCAGTCATATTACCCGAGGATTCAGTGCTCAGGCGGCATTACATTCAGTACTTGAGAGCTGAAATCGAGAAATTCATGCCGCGTCCGACGGATAGTGTTTTGTCCCGCCACTATGATCAGTGGCTGGCTTCAGAGATCGAAATTCTCCTGTGAGTGGACTCGGCGTAACTTGGGGGCATTCCACGGCTGCCAAGTGAGTTATCCGGGTGCGGGTTGAATCAGAGCCATCCAGATCTTTTCAATCTCTGGTAAAGCTCCCGGCAGGCGAAGGCGGTCAAAAGCAGCGTGGCCGGGTACCCGAATGACCAGTCGTACTCGGGCATATGCTTGAAGTTCATGCCGTACATGCTGAACACCATGGTGGGAATGCCTAGTATCGCGCCCCAGCCGGCCAGTCGTTTGACTACCTCATTCTGACGGACGGTCACCAGGGCCAGGTTGACCTGCATGGCATCGGAGAGCGCCTCGCGGAGCATGATGGTGCTGCGGACAATTCTTTCCACATGATCCTCGACATCACGGAAATAGGGATGGAGTTCCGGTGTGGCAATGTCCGGGTGCAGGCGGAAAAGCTCCGCGCAAATGCCGGCAATGGGCGAGGCGGCGTTGTGGAGTCGGGAGACTTCACGCTTTAGCTCATAAAGGCTCTCAATGGAAATGGCATCCATCTGACTTTGAAAGATGACGGTCTCCAGTTCATCGAGTTTTTTCTGCAAATGACCGGCAATGACGATGAATTGATCGACGAGATGGTCGAGCACGGCGTATAGCGCAAAGCCCGGGCCGTTCATGAACAGGTCGGGTGCATGCTCGCAACGTGCCTGGACCCGATCATAGCGAAGGGTGCCGCCGTGCTGGATCAAGATGACAAACTGCCGGCCGATAAAAGCGTGCAGCTCCCCATGGGTGGTTTCCTCTCCCTTGAGCCGTGCGGTGTGTGCGGCAATGAAGAGCGTGTCACCATAGGCTTCCAGTTTGGGCCGCTGGCGGGCGGAGCTGGCATCTTCAACGGCGAGTTCATGCAGCTGGAACTGTGCCTGTATTCGCTTTAGCTGGGTAGGGGTAGGGTCCTTGATGGTTAACCAGATGAAGGTGTCGGGATTGCCCAATACCTCATTGATCTTGTTGAAGCTGATCTCGGGCAGGCGCTGGGCGTTCTGGTAAATGGCAAAATTCATGCTCATGGGGTTTTTCCTGGGAGATGGCTTCCTTGTAAGGACGGGTGATTGTTCGATGGTTGGATGGAGTCGAATCAGGCTTCAACGTACTGGGCGGCCTCACCCAGCCAGCGCTCGATGAGTGGTTGCACATGGTCGATATGCGCCTGGGTCAATTCGTCAGCCGCTTGATGGATCGATTCCACGAGGGCGGCATCGCGGACCAGATCGGCGATCCGGAATTGCACCTGACCGGTTTGTCGGGTGCCGAGGAGTTCGCCCGGTCCGCGGATTTCCATGTCCTTCTCGGCAATCACAAAGCCATCGTCACTTTCGCGCAGAATGCCGAGTCGCTCGCGGGCGGTTTCACCCAGTGGTGGCTGATAGAGCAGCACACAATGAGCCTCCCCCGGACCACGCCCCACGCGGCCGCGGAGCTGATGGAGCTGAGCCAGGCCGAGCCGTTCGGCATTCTCGATCACCATCAGGCTGGCGTTGGGGACATCGACACCGACTTCGATGACGGTGGTGGCGACGAGGACATCGATCGTCGCTGCCTTGAACTGTTGCATGACGGCGTCCTTTTCGGCGGGCTTCAGCCGGCCATGTATCAACGCGACCCGCAGGTCGGGCAGGGCGGCAGCGAGTCGCTCGGCAGCCTTTTCTGCGGCTTCTGCCTGTAATAGTTCGGATTCCTCAATCAGGGTACACACCCAATACACTTGTCGGCCGTGACCGACCCAGTCCTGAATGCGATCGATGATGTCGTCGCGTCGGGTTGTCGGCAGGACTGAAGTCCTCACCGGCGTGCGGCCCGGGGGACGTTCATCGATGATCGAAAGGTCGAGATCGGCATAACCGATCATGGCCAGGGTGCGGGGGATCGGCGTGGCCGTCATGATGAGCTGATGGGGGTAACCGCCCTGGGTGCCGCCTTTTTCCCGAAGCGCCAGCCGTTGGTGTACGCCAAACCGGTGCTGTTCGTCGATGATGACCAGCCCCAGGTTGTGGAAAACGACCTGCTCCTGAAACAGCGCATGAGTGCCGATTACTACGCCGGCAGTGCCATTGGCGAGGCTTTCCAGTGTTTGCCGCCGTGTTTCACCCTTGGCCTTGCCAGACAGGAACGCAACAGTGACGCCCAGAGGCTCCAGCCACTGCCGAAAGCTGTGGCTGTGTTGTTCGGCGAGCAGTTCCGTCGGCGCCATGACGGCGACCTGGTGTTGCGAGGCCAGGGCAGTCAGTGCGGCAAAGGCTGCAACGACGGTTTTACCCGAGCCAACGTCGCCCTGCACCAGACGCATCATGGGGTGCGGTCGGCCTAGGTCAGCCAAGATTTCCTGGGTGACTCGTTGTTGGGCGCCGGTCAAAGCAAACGGCAGGCTGTCCCGAAACTGTGTGGCAGCTTTCTGATTGATTCGCAGGACCGGTGCCCGATGGGTCTGCATGCGGGATCGAAACTGACTCAGGCTGAGATGGTGGGCCAGTAATTCCTCGAAAATAAGTCGCTGCCGCGCGGCTTGAATCGATGGGGCCTGTTCGGTGCTGCCGGCCGGTGGGGCATGCAAAAGGCGAAGCGCTTCGGCCAAGGAATAATCATTCTTGGAGATGCCGGGAGGTAGCCAGTCCCTGACCCGGTCCGCCATGACCAGTGCCTGTGCGATCAACTTTCTGAGCGCTTTCTGATGCAGCCCTTCGGTGAGCGGGTAGACGGGGGTCAGCGTCGATTCGGGATTTCCGGCTTCGCTGTCCGTGATCAGTCGGTAGTCGGGATGGTTGATTTCCCGTCCATAGAAGCCGTCACGCACCTCTCCGTAACAGCGCAGGAGGCGTCCTGGCTCGAATTGTCGCCGCTGATCCTGGGTGTAGTGGAAGAATCGCAAGTGGATATGACCGGTATCATCAGCAAGTCTTATCACCAGCGATCGGCGCCCGGATGGCAGGGTTTCCGCCAACTCGACCCGGCCCTCGATTAGGGCATGGTCGCCGCTACTGAGTGAGGCCATGGGGATTATGCGGGTGCGGTCTTCATACCTCAGGGGCAAGTGGAACAGCAGATCCTGCAGGGTGCGCAGGCCCAGACGCTCCAGTTTTTTGAGGGTTTGCGCCCCGACTCCCTTGAGTGAAGCGATGGACTGGTTTTCGGGCGGATTGGGAGGCGAGGTCAAGCCGGCAACACACTCAATCCTGAAGTATCAGGACGGCATCCATCTCCACATGGGCGCCTCGTGGCAGTGCCGCGACGCCAATGGCAGCGCGGGCAGGGTAGGGCTCCGAAAAATATTCGGCCATGATTTCGTTGACGCGGGAGAAGTGCCCTAGGTCGGTCAGAAACACATTCAGCTTGACGACGTCGCCGAAATTTCCGTGGGCCGCTTCGGTCACGGCTTTGAGGTTCTCGAAGACTCGGCGAATCTGCTGGTCAATCTCGCCATCCACCAGCGTCATGGTGACCGGATCCAGTGGAATCTGGCCTGAAAGATAAACGGTGTTACCCACCTTGACGGCTTGGGAGTAAGTGCCGATGGCTTGGGGCGCCTTGTCGGTGGTGATGATCTGCTTAGTCATGTTGTGATTTTTTTCTGAGTTCGGATTTGACGCGGGAAATCTTGAGCACGATGGAGAGTTTCCGCAATTCCCGCATGACGTTGGCAAGATGATTGCGGTCACGGACCATGAGCGTGATGTAATCGACCGAAAGCTGGCTGTCCTGATTGACGATCTGAACATTCTCGATGTTGCCGCCCATTCGCGAAATGGTCGATGCCACCTTGGCCAGTGTTCCGACCTGATTCATCAGTTCCAGCCGGATCAGTGCCGGGAATTCGCCTTTTGCGTGTTTATCCCACTGGACATCAATCCAGTTGACCTGGCGCTTGCGTAATTCCTCGACGTTGTTGCATTCCGTCAGGTGAATCACGATACCTTTGCCTGGATTGAAGAAGCCTATGATGGGGTCGCCTGGAATCGGGCGGCAACATTTGCCCAGGCTCACCACCATTCCCTCGGTCCCTTTGATGATGAGCGGTGCCAGTCTGGGGGTGGGCGTCCTGGCTGTATCCGATCCAGAGGTAGTGGAGGCATCCACCAGCTGTCGGGCAATCAGCATTGGCAGTCGATTGCCAAAGCCAATGTCCTCCAGCAAAGCCTCACGGGTGGCGATATCCAGCCGCTTAAGTAGGGTATCGAACTGTTGTTCTGGGATGTCTTCGTAACGATGACCGATGCCATCCAGTTCCTTTTCCAGGAGGCGCTGACCCAGGGCAATGCCTTCCTGCGTCTTGAAGTTACGGAGGTGATTCCGGATCGCCGCACGTGCCTTGGCCGTAACGACGAAGCTCAGCCACAGCGGGTTTGGTCGTGCCCACGGGGCGGTGATGATCTCTACCGTTTGGCCGTTCTGCAGCACTGTTTGCAGCGGCGCCAGCTGGCGGTCGATGCGGGCTGACACGCAGTTGTTGCCCACCTGGGTATGGACGGCATAGGCGAAATCCACCACGGTGGCATTGCGCGGGAGTTTTATGATCTGCCCACGTGGCGTGAAGACATAGACTTCGCGCTGGAAGAGATCGACCTTGAGATTGTCGAGGAACTCCATGGAGTCTCCGGCGCTCTTTTGGATCTCCAGCAGATCCTGCAGCCATTCATGAGCACGCGCCTGGCTATAGATCGAGTGCTCCTGGTCGGTCTTGTAAAGCCAGTGGGCGGCAATGCCGGCCTCCGCGAGATGGTGCATAGCGCGGGTGCGAATCTGGATTTCCAGAGGCTGCCCGTAGGGACCGGCCAGGATCGTGTGCAGGGATTGATAGCCGTTGGCCTTGGGAACGGCGATGTAGTCCTTGAACCGGCCCGGAATAGGCTTGTACAGATTATGGGCGATGCCAAGAGCCCGGTAGCAGTCGTCAATGTCCTCGCCGATGATGCGGAAGGCATAGACATCGAAGACTTCGGCAAATGGACGGCGTTTTCGCAGCATCTTCTGATAGAGACTGTAAAGATGCTTCTCTCTGCCGATTACCTCGCAATGGGCCAGGCCGGAATCCGCCAATCGCTTCTTGATTGTGGTCTCGATGCCGGAGACGATTTCCTTGCGATTGCCCCGAGCCTTGCGCACCGATCTGTCGAGAACGCGCGCGCGCAGGGGATACATCGCGGAAAAGCCGAGGTCCTCGAGTTTCAGTCGCAGTTCATGCATGCCCAGTCGATTGGCAATGGGCGCATAGATATCGAGTGTTTCAGCGGCAATTCGACGGCGCTTATGACTGGCCATGGTGTCCAGCGTCTGCATGTTATGCAGTCGATCCGCCAGCTTGACCATGATGACCCGAAGGTCCTTGACCATGGCCAGAAACATTTTGCGAACGTTCTTGGCCTGGGCCTCGGCGCGGGACTTACTGTCAATTCGGCCGAGCTTGGTGACGCCATCCACCAGTTCGGCCACCTCCTCGCCGAATTTTTCCGCGAGTTCTTCCTTGCTGATCAGTGTGTCCTCGATCACGTCATGCATGATCGCGGCCATGATGCCATGCGCATCCATGCGCATGTCTGCCAGAATCAGGGCAACGGAGAGCGGGTGGCAGATGTAGGGTTCGCCCGTCAGGCGAAGTTGACCCTCGTGGGCCTTGTTGGCCAGCTCATAGGCGCGGTGGACGTCAGCGATCTGGTCCGAATCCAGATAGTCTGACAGCACGCTACTTAGTCGGCGGATCAGCTTCTCTTGGGGAAGTTCGATTTCCTCTCGGACCGCAAGTGGCTGCATGGAGGTTCAGTCAGCGTGACCGCCTGCCTCTTGGGAAGATATGCCGTTGAATCACTTAATCAAAATCCTCATCGTCCAGGTCCGGGCCGGGGGTTGGGATGGGCGGTCTGGCGAAAGCAAATCGATCCTGTTTGACCGGGACACTCAGGTAGTCGCGGGTGATATCGCCTGCGGCTATTTCACGGAGGGCGACAACAGTCGGCTTGTCGTTTTCCCAGGGTACGGTGGCATCGTCGGGGTTGATGGACAGCTGGCGCGCGCGTTTGGCGGCAACCAGAACCAGCTGGAAACGGTTGTCTACGTTGTCAAGACAGTCTTCTACGGTGACTCTTGCCATGGATGGTTGGCCTTATTCCTTGGTGGTAATGATGATGAAAACAGGTGTGCGGTTTTACCTTACTGACTGACTTTTGTACAGGTAAAGCCGATATCTCGCGGTCTTTTGTCCTGTATCGAGAGTGAATCGCTTATAACAAAAACGCCGGGCAGCAGGGCTGCCCGGCGTTGTTCGGACAGGTTACTTGGCTCTCGATTCCAGCATGGCCACTGCAGGCAGCTTCTTGCCTTCCAGGAACTCCAGGAAAGCGCCGCCGCCGGTGGAGGTGTAGGAGACCTTCTCTTCGATACCGTATTTTTCAATGGCGGCCAATGTGTCCCCGCCGCCAGCGATGGAGAATCCCTTGCTTTCGGCAACCGCCTTGGCAACGGTCTGAGTGCCGTGGCTGAACTGTTCGATTTCAAAGACGCCAACAGGGCCATTCCAGACGATCGTGCCGGCCGCCTTGATGATCTCGGCATAACGGGCGGCGGTTTCCGGACCGATGTCGAGTATCAGGTCGTCCGCGGCTACCTCGCTGACCGGCTTGATGGTGGCGGTGGCGGATTCCGAGAATTCCTTGGCGGTCACGACGTCCGTAGGTACCGGGATTTCACCGCCCCGGGCCTTGGCCTTTTCCATGAGGCGCTTCGCTTCGGGAATCAGGTCGGCTTCATACAATGATTTGCCGACGGGAAAACCGGCTGCAGCGATGAAGGTGTTGGCGATACCGCCACCGACAATCAGCTGATCGCAGAGGTTTGAAAGGGATTCGAGCACTTCCAGTTTCCCTGATACCTTGGATCCACCCACAATGGCCAGCAGAGGGCGATCAGGGCTTTTCAGTGCCTTGCCCAGCGCATCCAGTTCAGCGGCCAGCAGCAAGCCGGCGCAGGCCATGGGCGCTTGCTGGCCCACGCCATGGGTCGAGGCTTCGGCACGGTGCGAGGTGCCGAAGGCATCCATCACATAGATATCGCAGAGGGCGGCCATTTTCCTGGACAGGTCTTCGTTGTCCTTCTTCTCTCCCTTGTTGAAGCGGACGTTTTCACATAGCACCACTTCACCGGCGGCGACTTCCACGCCGTCGAGCCAATCCTTGACGAGTTTCACCGGGTGTCCCAGTAATTTGCTCAACCGATCCGCGACTGGCTTCATGGAAAATTCTTCCGCATATTCGCCTTCGGTGGGTCTTCCGAGGTGAGACATGACGATCACCTTGGCACCGGCATCCAGGCAGTGGCGAATGGTGGCCAGACTGGCGCGAATGCGGGTGTCGCTGGTGACTTCGCCATTCTTCACCGGGACATTCAGGTCTTCGCGGATCAGGACGCGTTTGCCGGCCAGATCCAGTTCGGTCAGTCTTTTGAAGCTCATAGTTGGGTTCCTGGGTAGGTTAGAGTAATGGGTTTGAAACTCAGGGGGTTTGCCATTTGATCGAGCAGCCCATGCTGGCATATTGACTGGTCGGTCCCTGGCCGGTCTCGGCGATTTGTTTCATGGCCTCGAACAGATCGCGGTGTGTGCCCTCGGGTGCCGGATTGCGTCCGCTGGCATCCAGCCGACCCCGATACTGCAGTTCCAGTCGACTGTTGTAACCGAAGAAATCAGGGGTGCAGACCGCGCCATAGGCTTTCGCGGTGCCTTGAGATTGATCTAAAAGATAGGGAAAACCGTAGCCATGAGCCTCGGCAACCCGCTTCATATTGTCGAAGGAGTCTTCCGGATAATCCCGGGGATCATTGGCCATGATGGCGACGGAGTGAATGCCATGCTTCAGAAGCTCCGCGGTGTCGCGGACCAGTCGCGACTGAATGGCTTTGACATATGGGCAATGGTTGCAGATGAACATCACCAGCAGGCCGTTCGGTCCACGGCATTGTTCCAGCGTCCAGATGTGACCATTGGTGCCGGGAAGCGCGAAGTCAATTGCCGGCGCGCCAAAGTTGCAGAGTGGGGTCTCGAGTAGAACCATCGAAGAGAGTAGGCCAGTTCAACAGCGCGAAATGATAACAAAATCGGCTCGAAGCCGCTTGGCTGCATCGGCTCCCCACCTTCGTTTCCTTGCTATGCCTGCTTGAAAAATGTAAGAATCGTGACCGTTTTATCCTATCCCCACGGCATTAGTGGCGCGTTCTCGCCTGAATGATTTGCTGGGGCACAACAACAACCTCGGCAAGGGGGAGAGCAATGCAGAAATTAACAAGAAATTCGGTATTTGGCGCGCTGTGCGTGGCTGGTTCTATATCCATGGCATGGGCTGAAGTGGCCCTGAAAGACAGGAGCGAAATCACTGGCACATGGAAGCTGGAGTCGGTAGCGGCGGGGTTAGACAAGCCAAAGATCGAGGAAAACCGCATCTGGGAGTTTCGACCCGACGGCGTGATCGTGACCAGCGGTTTCAATCGCCACTTCAAAACCAATGACCGGCATGAGTGGACGTTCAATGTGGTGAACGGCAAGATCGTGGCTGACGATCCCGGTCGGCCAGGCAAGACTATTGACTATGCGGTCTACAAGATGGAAGGGAATGAACTCATCTTGAAGGGCGGGCTCGAAGGCTTTTACTTTTTCAAAAAACAATAGGGAGTTAGCTGACCATGATTAAAGATCTGTTCCATTTCGGAAAAGCCGACAAGCTGATGTGGGCGGGCATCGGTATATTTAGCATCATTCTGATCATTGCCTTCAGCCTCTTTTCCAATGGGGGCGGCCTGGTTGTCAAGGATCTGTTCGGCATGGCCGTCGTGATCATTCTCCCCGGTTATGTGATCGTCAAGCTGTTCATGGATAACGTCGAGATCAGCGATAACCTGACCAAGAACCCCGATATCAATCGAGCCATCGATTTGCTCATCATGTCGATCGGTATCAGCATTGCGACCATCATCCCGATGAATTTCATCTGGAACTATGCGCTGACCATGGGTTCGGATGGCTCAGGAGATGCCGGCGCGGTCAATATCAGGGGCAACGTCGACGAAGAAGAAATTTATTCGGGTAGCGCTTCCTGGCGGTCCTTGTTTACCGTCATCGTGGTGATCGGTCTCGCCATCGGCTACAAGATCTTTGAAGCAAAGCGCAAGTCGAAGCAGTAGACAAAACCATGGCAGATAATCCCAAACCATCCTTCTTCCAAGTCATAGGAAGCGTGGTATCGGCTGCGTTTGGGGTGCAGAGCACCGCCAACCGTGAACGCGATTTTACGGGTGGTTCACCCAAGCCCTATATCGTGGCAGGAATTGTGTTCACCGTGATGTTCATCCTGGCCATCGTGGGTGTTGTCCGCTTGGTGCTGGCTTAAATCCGGCACAAAAAAGCCCGCAGTGTCGGGCTTTTTTGTGCGTCACTGTTTTCTCACCGAGGACCTGGCCGATAGGGTTTGACCAAGATCTCGTTCAAAAGCCGCATAACGCAATAGATTTTCAGATTTTCAAGGAATTCTGCAGAAACCCAAATGAAGAAACACGAGCCGATCAGCAAAATCATGTCCGCCAACGTCGCTAGCGTCCAGGTTGGACAACCCCTGAGCGATGTTCGCAACCTGATGGTGAACGCCAACATTCACCTCGTCCCCATCATCGATGGCAGCAAGCTCGTTGGCTTGATCAGCTTTACCGATCTGATGAAGATCAACTTTGTCATTGACGGGGTGGATGAACGGTCAATCAATGCATTCATCGATCAGCAGTTTTCCATCCGAGAAATCATGTCCAACAAACTGGTCACCATTAAAAACACGGACACGATCCGGTATGGTTCGGAATTACTGGCCAAGGGTGGCTTCCATTCCTTGCTGGTGATTGATGATGAGGGGGCTCTGGTCGGTATCGTCACCACCACGGCCTCATCCGGTATCTGAACGAGCAGTACTAGTCTCCGCGAACCGCCATGTATCGCTTCTTCGTCCTGATTATCTGCTGGCTTGGCCTGATGTCGGCTTGTTCCCTTAAAGGCGGGAGTTTGACCGAATACCAAGTCCCTCCCGCCGTGCTGTCAGCATTCAGGCTGGAATATCCTGCTGCAACGGATACCGAGTACCGCCAGTTCACGAAGCGTGGCGTCAAGGTTTATGCGGTGGAATTCGACCTTGGCGGTCTTCGCCATGAGGTGAATTACACGCTTCAGGGCAGGGCGGTGAACTTCGAGAAGAAGGAGGAGCCCGTCGAGCCAACCGAGACGGCACCCGAGGATTCTTCGGATGCTCCCGCCGTATCTAAAGAGTCCAAATAAGCATCCCTCGGGGACCCTCCCGGGGTCCGCGCTTCCCAGCTCAGCGTTTGGTCTTATCGCTCCGCGGCACCTTCTTGCCAACGCGACGAAGGTGGGGTGGAATCAGGCGGTGACAATCACCCGCACGGCATCGAGCCGCAAGCGGGCGGACTGGATGCTTTCGTGCATTTCCAGCGCATTTGCCTTGAGTTGATCCAGTTCCTCCTTGCGGACATTCGGGTTGACCTTGCGGAGGGCCGCCAGGCGCTTTAGTTCGAGCGTCATCGCAGTCAACATGAGGCTGCCACTGCTCTCGATAATGGCCGGCACTTTTGATTTGGCCGCTTTCTCCGAGCGTTTTAGAACAGCTTCGATAATCTTTCTTTGCCCGCGCAAAAGCTCCATCGCGTGTTCCCGATCGAACTGGCGATGGATCGATTCAAAGCTGTCACAGGGAAGGTGGCTGAGGTCGTTGCCCTCGTGATCCATCAGCGAACGGATCAGGACCGGAGGAAAGAAACGGGCGGTGTGCAGACGCTTTGGCGCGGTGCAGTCCACCACGTGAAAGCTTTCGATCAATAGCTGTCCCGGGTCGAGATCTGGATGTCGCAGGATGCTGAGTGCGGCATTGCCATACTCGCTGTTGAGGATGATATCCATGGCGCCGCGAACCATCGGATGTTCCCAGGTCAGGAACAGCATATCCTCGCGGGCCAATCCCGTGGTTCGGTCCAGCGTCACGGTGACGCCTTCGTCGGGAATCTCGGGGAACTGCATGCGCATGTGTTCGCCGGGACGCAGGATATGACAAAGCGCCGAGTGTTCCTCGATGCTGATGCCGTAGGCGTCGAATACCCGCTCCATGTAAGGCCACAGCGCTTTATCCTCATCCTGCTGGCGCACTTGCTCCACAAGTCGGTGAGCCTCCGCCTCCCGGCAGGAGTTGAGTTCCAGCAGGCGATCACGACCTTGGTGCAGAGCCTCCCGGGTGGTGGCCGACAGCTGACTGGCTTCAAGGATCAGGGTCTCTTCGGCATCGTCATCCGGCTGAACGATCAGCGACAGCAGACGGTGCTGCAATGCTGCGTGGACCGTCTGGGCGGCCGGATTGAGTTGCTCGAACGCATTCAAACCCTCGTGATACCAGCGGTATAGCGTCCTTTGTGGGCTGTTTTCAAAATAGCCGACATGGATACGGATCGTATCGGTTTGACCTATCCGGTCGAGACGCCCGATGCGCTGCTCCAGCAGGTCAGGGTTCAGTGGGAGATCGAACAGCATCAAATGATGGGCGAACTGGAAGTTACGCCCTTCGCTGCCAATTTCCGAACAAACCAGAACCTGAGCCCCATCCTCGTTATCCGCAAACCAGGCGGCTGCCCGGTCACGCGCGATGATGCTGAGTCCCTCATGAAAGACCGCAGCGCGAATACCGGCTATGCGCAGGGCGTCTTCAAGGTCCATCGCTGTCTCGCCCAAGGCACAGATGACAAGGGCTTTTGCCGGACGAACTTCCTTCAGTGTCTTGATCAGCCAGTCCACGCGCGGGTCGTTTCGCCACCACTCCTTGCCGGGGCTGTTGGCGGGAGCCTCGAGTATTTCCGGATGCAGGCGCTGTTCGAGCGTGAGCTCCGGCTGATGCAGCTGCGGTGAATATTGGTCCGGCAAGGGGAGGCCGGTAGCCAGCAACTGACGACCAGGAAAGCCCTTGATCGTGGCCCGCGTATTGCGGAACAGAATTCGACCTGTGCCATGTCGGTCCAGCAGCAGCTGAACGAGCTCCGCGCGGGCCATCGATTCTGAATCCGGCTGTTCGAGACGTTTGAGAAGATCATCAGCCAAATCCTGGGACAGCAGCGACTTGAGTTGGCCCAGGGTGCCGATGTCGAGCTCGGCATCGTCCAGCAGGTGCTGGATCACATTGGCCAACTCGGCGTATTCCTCTTCCTCCTTGAGAAAGTGATCATAGTCGTGGAACCGGTCCGGATCGAGTAGGCGCAGCCGGGCGAAGTGGCTTTGCTTGCCGAGTTGCTCGGGTGTTGCCGTCAGCAGCAGGACTCCCGGAACCTTGGCGCTGAGGTGCTCCACGAACGTGTACTCCGGGCTCGCCGCTTCGCATGTCCAGCCGAGGTGATGCGCCTCATCGACGATGCAAAGATCCCAGCCCGCATCGATGGCATCCTGCTGGCGTTTGGGGTCGTCCATCAGGAACCCCAGGCTACAGAGAATGAGTTGCTCGCTCTGGAACGGGTTTGGCTCATCAGACTCGATGTAACGCGGCGCATCAAAAAGACTGAAGCGCAAGTTGAATCGCCGCCGCATTTCGACCAGCCATTGGTGCAGCAGGGGGTCGGGAACTACGATGAGGACGCGGTCGGCGCGTCCAGTCGACAGCTGATGATGCAGGATCAGTCCTGCTTCGATGGTCTTGCCGAGACCTACTTCGTCAGCCAGCAGAACGCGGGGCGATTCCCGGCGAGCGACTTCATGAGCGATGAACAGCTGGTGCGGGATAGGGCTGGTGCGTCCTCCGCAAAGACCTCGTACCGGGGATTGCTCCAAGCGTCCGATCAGGTTGAGCGTTTCATGACGCAGGTTGAACAGCTCGGCTGAATCAAGCTGGCCGGTAAACAGTCGTTCCTGGGGCTTGTTGAATTGCAGGAAATGGTTGAGATCCATTTCTGCGAGGGTGGCAGACTCACCCTCTTCATCGGTACCGAGGTAGGTCAGTAGTCCCCCCCGTTCCTCGATGGACTCGACCTTCATTTTCCAGCCATCCTGGCTTTCGATCTGATCGCCGGCCGCGAAGCGAACCCTGGCCAGCGGGGCATTCTGGGTTGCGTAAATACGCCGATCGCTGGCGGCGACGAACAGCAGGGTGACGCGATTGCCCTCGACTGATATCACGATACCGAGACCCAATTCAGGTTCCGTTTCGCTGATCCAACGTTGTCCCGGTACGAATGAAGGCAAGGTGAAAGGCTCCTGGCAGATGGATGAAGGCTGAATGGAAAGCGCGCATTATAGCCGGGAGGGTGTGTCGAAGGATGGCCGGATTCGTCTCGCGAGCCAGGTCATTGATGACGTGCGGCTGAAACGGGGCGTCGATAATTCTTGTCATGATCGGCGCTTTCAGCTCTCGCGTTATACTGCGCCGGATTGCGGTGATGTGATAATTGTGTGACACCGCGACTATTTTTCTGAACAAGCATCGGCGAAATCGGGCTGTTGAGGGTTCTGTATGCAATCAGCCTGTTCGGGGAAACATTCACCTGAATCAGCCCTGATCGTCAGTCACTTAATTACGTAATGAGGAGATTTGGATACATGGCAACGAAAGCTGATTTTTCCCAGGACGAATGGCGCGTCCTTCGTGATGCACCGCATCTGGTTGTTGTGGCTTCTGCCGCCGCCGGCGGTAGTGGGCTGTTTGGCACCCTAAAGGAGGCGATTGCCCCCGCCGGTGCCATGGTCGAAGCCATCAAGGGCAGCAATGATCTTCTCCGTGCGCTGTGCGACAAGGAGGAAATGAAAACGGCGGTGGACGAAATCAAGGAAAGCGCCAAATCCCAGGACTTCAAGGAAGTCCAGTCCTACTTTCATCAGCAGGCTGTTGCCAGAAGCCGGGAAGCACTGGGGATTGTCCAGGCCAAGGGAACCCCGGAAGATGCCAAGGCTTACGCCGATTTCCTGATGAACCTGGCCAATCGGGTGACCAGTGCGGCCAAGGAAGGTGGTTTCCTGGGCTTCGGCGGCGAGCGTATCAGCGAAGGCGAGCGGGTTCTCCTGGGTGAGCTGTCGCAAGCCCTCGGCTTGCCCGGCGACCAGACCTTTCAGGCCTGACCACTGAAATCATTCCCCGGCAGCTGAAGCTATTCAGGTGCCGGGGATTTTTTCATAATGCGCGCCACACACCATTCAACATCGAATATCGGGAGCAGAGCGGATGACCGTAGACGTTAAACAACCCATGAAATATCTGGACAAGGCCATGAGCACCCTCCGTGATCTCGGCCTGATCAACGACAAAAAAGAGCCCAGCCCGATTATCGGCTTGCTGGATCAGATCAATGGTCTGGACGATACCAAGGTTGCTCTCATCGCCCGCACGCTCGACCAGATGACGGTGTTCAACGAGGTGGTGCGGGAACAGATCAGCGGGATGGGCATTGGCGAGCGTTATGCCGATATCACGCATGCCTTCAATTCCATCCGTGACGATGCCAAGTCCATGGTGCAGCAACTGGACGACGGCAAGATCGACACCATTGAGCGAGTCTCCAATGTCTGGCAAAAGTTCACCCGTGGGGACATCAGCAGCCGCTTCGACACAATCAAGCGGACCTATTCGGAAGTCGCCAAGGACACCCTGGACCAGGTTCAGCGCGAACGACTGATTCTTGATGCCTATCAGGATTTTCGCGGTGCCTTAAAGGAATCCGAGGTGCTCGCCTTCGAGGTCCTCAAGAAGGCCGAAGGAAATCTGAACGCGGCGCGGGAGCGCATGCAGGCGGCGTCTCGCGAGGTTGAGCAGGCCGCGACGGCGGAACCGGCGGAAAAGGCCCGTCTGGAACTGACGAGGGACGAAAGACTGCGCGAACTTCAAAACGAAGAACAACGCTATCAGATCGCCAAGGATCTCAGCGACAACCTGACAGTGGGGTACAACACCTCCGAGGTCATCATGGCGCGTCTCATGCAGACCAGCAGCGCCAAGGAGCGTATCTATCAGCAGTCGGTTTCTTTCTTCTCGACGAATGAAACGGTACTCACCGCGCTGACCGCGACGTTCACCGGTCTGCATGGCCTCAATGAAGGCACAAAGACCCTCGAAGCCATGAAGGAAGGCGTCAGTTCCAGTCTGGAAACGCTTTCCGATATCGGCGGCCAGGTGCAGGAGGCCGCGCTGAAGGCAGGCTTCGGTCCGACCATCCGCGTCGATGCCGTGCAGAAACTGGTCAACTCGGTCGTTGCCTATCAGGAGCGTTCGGCAGGCATCATCGATGAAATGCGTACCCTCAGCACCCGCAATGCGGAGGAAATCCGTGAGGCGGTCGAAGATGGCAAGCGTCGCTTCGCCAAGCTGGCGGCGGATGGCAAGGCGCTGATCAATGGCTGAGAGTTCGGTCGTGACTTCCGCGGCAACCACATCGGCAGCGTCGCCCTCCGGGACCATGCCGCTGGATGAAGTCATGCTGGCGATGGATGTGGTGGATACCCTCCGCCATGCGGATCGTCTGGTCGAACGGGAATTAAGTGCCGATCAGCGGGAGGAAGACCTCAAGAACCGACTGCGGGAGATTTACCTGTCGCAGGGTATCGAGGTGTCTGATCGGGTTCTTTCGGAAGGGGTCGCGGCGCTGCGTGAAGAACGCTTTGCCTATCGGCCGTCCGAGCCTGGATTGGCCCGATCCGTGGCGCTTTTCTGGGTCAGGCGCAGTCAGTGGGGTCGTCCGTTGGCTGCGGGCCTGCTTTCAATCTTTCTCGGTATCAGCGGATATTGGGCCTTGTGGAAACTGCCGGCGGAGCAGCGTCTGGCGGCCAAGCAAACCGAACTGTCGGATGTGTTGCCCAAGCGACTGGGCAATGAACTGGATCGCATTCGTGCGATTGCGCTGGATGCCAGCGCGCTGCCGGATGCCGAGCGGCTGAAAACAGAAGGCGACGCTGCCGTGCGGGCCGGTGATCTGACCGTGGCCCGGGCCAAGGCCGATCAGCTGGTGCGTCTCCGGGAAGCATTGGATCAGTCCTACACCCTGCGGGTCATTTCCTCCCCCAACCAGCGCAGCGGTGTCTTCAGAATCCCGAAAGCGAACCCGAATGCGAAAAATTACTACCTCATCGTCGAGGCTGTCGGGCCGGATGGCAAAACCCTGCCTATCCTGATCAATAGCGAGGAGGACGGTCGGGCAGAGCGGGTGACCCAATGGGGCGTGCGTGTTGGTCAGGCGGTTTATGACCAGATTCGTCAGGACAAGCAGGATGACGGCATCATCCAGGGCAACCGGGTGGGTGAGAAGCGCAAGGGCTATCTGAAACCCGACTACACCGTTCCGGTGATGGGCGGATTTATTTTGGATTGGTAAGGCTATGCTGAACGGTTTGCAGGTACTGGGTTCCATCGATCAGGCGCTGCAGCAGGCGTTGCGCGAGTCCGAGGTCATCGACCGGGAAGTCTCCCATCTGACCGAGCGCCTGCTGAAACTGCGCGATGATGAGACCCGCACTTATGGAGAACTGGCGCGGCTCCGGCTGAACACCACCGATGGCAGTCAACTCGTGGGCAAGCTGTCCCATGCCGATCAGCAGCTCAAGGCGCTGATTGAGCAGCGCCGGATTGCCGCACAGGACATCGAGCTGAGTCTGAATGCGCGCCGCGCCCGGCTGGCAATTCTCCGGACGGAGCGTGACCGTTCCCAGGCCGTGGTCGAAGAAAAGTCAGCGCATGCGCAGGCGGAGGAAGACCGGGTCAGGGCCGAGCTGGAAAAGGATGCCGACTATGTCCGGCAGAAACAGTTGGCCGAGCAGGCCACGCAAACGGCCCGCTTCGCCAGCCAGAAGACCGGCATCGCCGAGAATGATCGTGCCACGAAGGGCAAGCCCTACGAGGATGACCCGCTCTTCATGTATCTCTGGGGGCGTGGTTACGGCACCCGCGAATATCGGGCCAACCCGCTCAGTCGCGCCTTCGACGCCCTGGTGGCCCGCCATGTCGGTTATCAGGCATCCCGGCCCAATTACGCGATGTTGCAGGAAATACCGAAGCGACTCGCCGAGCATGCCACGCATTTGAAGGAAATCGCTGACCGCGAGATGCACGCGTTCATGAAGCTGGAGGTGTCGGCGCTGGGGAGCGGTGAGTCCGGTCAGCGACGCAAGGCGCTTGATCTCGCCCGGGAAGAGCTGGACAAGCTGGAAGATGAGATTGAAGCGCTTGAGGCTGAAACCTCGCAATTTTTGGAGCGCAAGAACATCCTTGCGCGTGGCGAGGATGAGTCCACAAAAAAAGCCTTCAAGGTACTTGAAGATGCCCTGCGCAGGACCAACATCCGCGAACTGTGGGAGGCGGCTCTCGGTACTCCGTTCGAGGAGGATGATGCAGCGGTCAGACGGCTTGAAGTGATTCATTCCGAACTCAGGAAAGTGCAGAGCGCACTGGAGAATCAAAAGTCGATTCAGGTTGGTCACCAGAATCGGTTGCAGGAACTTGAAAGAGTTCGCAAGGAATACAGGCGCGGTGGCTATGGACGGGACGCCTGGGACTTCCGCAGCAGCGACATGTTGTCGGTACTGCTCGGAGAAATGCTCCGCGGAGCCATCACGCGGGACGTGTTTTGGGACAACATGCGTCGTCATCAGCGACCCATGCCAGGCCCCTTCGACTCAATGGGCGGAGGATCACTTGGCTGGCCGGAAGATTCAGGCGGCGGATTTATGGGGGGTTCGGGCGATTTCGGTGACAGTGACTTCCGCTCCGGCGGTGGGTTCTGATCTCCGATACAAGCGGATCTCTAGCCACGTTATGTCGTCAGACTGAGAGGTGAACTTAAGTGGAAAGCAAATATCAACGTGTTATGAACATGCGTCGCATCGTGATGATTCTGCCGGTGGTCATGTTCCTGTTATTTGTGTTCTTCGTGGTCAAACCGGCGACGTCCGGCCTGTAAAGGGAAGCTGAAGTTCCGCCCCGTCGGGTTCGCCCGGCGGGGCGGAGCGCTTTGTAAGGCTCTGCCTTCAAGGTTCGCTCAGCACCTCGGTTACATCGATTAAAGGTGTGTCATGGACAAGAAAACCTTCCCGATAGAAGACAAGAATCAACAACAAATCCGTGACTACATCACGAAACAGTTCGATAACCTCTCATGGTGGCCCACCGAAGGACCACTTCAGGCACGTGAAGAATTTGAGGCTCTGGATGGCAGTGCGGCTTCCCTGGAGGAATGGTGCAAGGCCTGGCTGGATGGCGGTCAGTGGCGGCAATTGCGAGTGGCCATGGAGAAGGGGACGGATAATGCCGCGATCACCTGACGCGAATCCGGTTTGTGTCGGGTTCCGTAGCATCAGTCCCTGAAATTAAAAATAAACAGACAACAAAGGAGCGCTGACCGTGGATGCATCGTCCCTCATTCATTCCGTTATCGACTGGCTACAGGCAAGGGCGCGTGAGCGGACCTCCTGGGATGGCTTGACCATCATTGTCATTAGCGTACTCGCGCTGATTGCCTCGCCGATTATCCGTTACGTGGCCTGGCTGGGCCTGGTCTACGGCATCTGGACAATCTGGAAAAAGGAAAAGCGCTTCCCTTTCCTTAACTAATTTCGCTGACAGGGTTCATCCGTCTTAATGAAATTCAAGGACTACTACGAAACCCTCGGAGTGGCGCGCGACGCCAGTACCGACGAGATCAAAAAGGCTTACCGCAAGCTCGCGCACAAGTACCATCCGGACATTTCCAAGGATCCTCAGGGCGAGGAGAAATTCAAGGAAGTCAACGAGGCTTACAAGACCCTCAAGGACCCGGAACTGCGGAAAGCCTACGACGAGCTGGGCCGGCATTCCACCGGCGAAAACTTCCAGCCACCACCGGACTGGGCCAGTCATTTCAGCCAGGCCGGCATGGGCGGTTTCAGTACCTCCGATTTTGCTTCGGCGGGTGGATTCGAAGGAATCGATCTTTCCGATCTGTTTGAGGAATTGTCGCGGACACGTGGCGCGCAGGCAGGTGGTTTCGGTGGATCACATCGCGGTACTCGCACCGGCGGGCAGGGACAGCCATTCCCTCGACCCGGTCAGGATTTTGAAGTCGAGGCAAAAATCAGCCTGCCGGAAGCCGCTCAGGGCACCACGCTTGAGCTCAATCTGGAAATGCCGGAATACGATGCAGCGGGGCACCTCCGTCGGGTACCGCATTCGTTCAAGGCCCGCATTCCCAAGGGCGTCGTCGACGGGCAGAAGATGCGGCTGACCGGCAAGGGCGGCAAAGGGCTGAACGGCGGCAAGAACGGTGACCTGTATCTCAATATTTCGCTGAAGCCCGACGCCCTGTTCCGGCCGAGCGAGCATGATCTTTACCTTGATTTGCCTGTAACCCCCTGGGAGGCGTCGCTGGGAACGACCGTGGAAGTGCCGACCCTCGAAGGGCCGGTCAGCCTGAAGATTCCCCCCGGCACGCCAGGTGGGCGCAAAATGCGCCTGAGTGGCAAAGGCTTGCCCAAGCCCCGGGAAGGTGCTGGAGATCTATTTTTGATCGTTCAGATCGCTACGCCGAAAGACCTGACCGAGCGGGAAAAAACGCTCTATGAGGAATTGGCAGCGGCGTCATCATTCAATCCACGCAGCCATTTCGGCCGTTCGGCGGGGCAGTAGGCCATGGTTATTTCACAGCAATCCGGCACGATTATTCAGGCTGAGATCACCTGGTTGAGTCTCGGCGAATTCACCGAAATCTCGGGTCTTTCTTCCTCTCAGGTTCAGGAGCTGGTCGAATTGGGTGTACTCTCACCGAGTGGAACCACCGCCCCGGAATGGTTGTTCAATCATCAGTCGATGGCGTTGGTGCGGCGATTGAGGCGGCTGCAGCAGGACCTTGATCTGGACCTCGACTTGCATGCATTGGCCTTGGGCTATCGCCTGCTTGAACGCATCAGCGAACTGGAGAGTCAGCTTTGCCGCGAGCGCGCGGCGAGTTTGAGCGATTTATAACCTCCCATTGCGCCGTGCACGCCTCACATGGCTGGCAACGCTGAATCGGGTTCTCTGCAACTGGCCTGGATGGGGTTGCGCCCGTCCCGACGGGGCACCATTGAGACGCCGGGCTCGGTGATGGCCGTGCCAGGCCGCGGGCTCCATGGTGATCATGCCATGCGAGGCAGAAACCCCGATCGGCAACTGACCTTGATGACCGCAGCCGATCTTGAAATGCTGGCGTCTGCCCTCGGACGTCAGATCGATCCCATCGAACTCCGTCGCAATCTCTTGTTGGTTGGAGCCCATCCTGCCCTCCGGAAGGGCGATCGGTACCGTCTCGGAGACGTGCTGCTGCAGGTGACAGGTCCTTGCGAGCCTTGTAGTCGGATGAAAGAGGTTCTGGGTAACGAGGGCTTTAAGGCCATGCGAGGACACGGGGGTGTGACGGCGAGGATTCTTCGCGGCGGGCTCCTGAAGTTGGGTGATGTTTTTTCGCCCGCTCAAATGGACCTGTTCGACTGAAGTTCGAGCTACCGCCCCCGCATAAATAGTCCGTTGAGATCGCCGAGGGTGAGTTGTACCCAGGTGGGACGGCCGTGATTGCATTGCCCGCTGCGTTCGGTGGCCTCCATCTCCCGCAGTAACGCGTTCATTTCCGGTACTGAAAGTTTCCGGTTGGCGCGGACCGACCCATGGCAAGCCATGGTCGCCAGCATTTCGTTCAGCGTCTCCTCGACGCGCCGGCTCTGGCCGTGCGTATTCAAATCCGACAGGACATCACGCACCAGTTGTTCGCCATCGCCTTGGCAAACCAGGGCGGGCAGGGCGCGTATAAGGAGGGTGTCCGGGCCAATACGGCCAAGCTCTATGCCGGCGGCAGCCAGCGATTCGGCATGTTCGACCGCCAACTCGGCCTCGGCCTCGCTGAGATTGAGCCGGATGGGCAACAGCAGGGGTTGGCTAGGGATGGAACCCGCCTGCTGCTGTTGCTTGAGCTTCTCGTAGGTAACCCGTTCGTGGGCGGCGTGGGCATCCACCAGAATCAATCCTTGCGCGTTTTCGGCGAGGATAAAGGCACCATGCAGATGGGCCAAAGCGAATCCCAAAGGCTGCGAAGCTTCATCGCTCTCGCGCAAGACCGGGGCCGGTCCGGCACCCGCGCGCTCCGTGATCAATGCCCCATAGTTTTGCATGAGTTCCGCGACATTCAGCGGCAATGCCGTTTGCCGATAGGCGGCGGGAGAGCCCGTCTTTACCGGTGCGGGAGAATCGGCTGTCGCGGGCGGGCTGGACCGATCGGCTACAGCCACCGACGGATTGGTCGGGGCTGACCCGAATGGCGACATGTCAACCGAGCTGACGGGTATGCCCACCCCGGCCCGGGTGTCGCCCAGCACACGATGCAGACCCCTGAACAAAAAGTCATGCACCATGCGCGACTCGCGGAACCGCACCTCCATCTTGGTCGGGTGCGCGTTCACGTCGACCCCCGTCGGGTCCAGTTCCAGATAAAGGACGTACACCGACTGACGGCCGTGGTAGAGCACATCCTGATAGGCCTGCCGAATGGCGACGCTGACAAGCTTGTCCTTGACCAGTCGGCCATTCACGTAGAAAAACTGGTGGTCGGCCTGGCTGCGGGAAAACGTCGGCAGGCCCACCCAGCCATGCAGTCGCAGGCAGGCCGCGCTGAAATCGACCGGCAGGCTTTGCTCGAGAAAGTCACCCCCCAGCAGCGCCATCAACCGTTGATCGATGTCGCTCTGGCTTTGGGTGGGTCTGAGTTGCAGGATGCTGCGCTGATTATGCGAGAGCGACAGGCCCACATCCAGCCGGGCCAGCGCCATGCGCCGGATCAGCGTCTCGATATGCTGGAACTCGGTTTTCTCCGAACGCAGGAATTTTCGTCGTGCCGGCGTGTTGTAGAAGATATCCCGCACCTCGACGGTGCTGCCGGGTGGGTGCGCTGCCGGGCGGATATCGAACTCGGTTTCCGCCCCGTCGGTGCTGACCTGCCACGCCTCCGCTGCGTCCCGTTGCCGGGAGGTCAGCGTCAACCGTGATACCGAGCTGATGCTCGGCAAGGCTTCGCCGCGAAATCCCATCGTGCTGACATTTTCCAGGTCATCCAGGCTGGCGATCTTGCTGGTGGCGTGGCGCGACAGCGCCAGCGCCAGCTCGTCCCGCGCAATGCCGATGCCGTTGTCCCGCACCCGAAACAGCCGCAAGCCGCCCAGCTCGACATCGATATCCACCCGGCTGGCCTGGGCGTCGAAGGCATTCTCCACAAGTTCCTTGACTGCAGAGGCCGGCCGCTCCACCACCTCGCCGGCAGCGATCTGATTGATGAGTTGAGGAGGAAGGGTGCGGATGGGCATGGGGAATTATTATGGGCTTTATGTTGATTTTCGAATAAGGTTTTTGATGGTTTGTGAAGGGCTCAGCTATTTGCCATTTCAGTGCCGTTATTGGGCTCGGATACTGGGCGGATCAGGCTTTCCGCGGGAATGCCCAGTTCCCGATGCAGATTCCAGATCATTCGGAGCGTCAGCGGGCGTTTGTGAGTCAGTATCTCGTACACCCGGTTTGGTCGACCGATCAATGGCTCCAGGTCTTTCACGTTCAAACCCTTGCGATCCATCTCGAATTTGATGGCCTCTACCGGGTCGGGCAGTTCCATCGGGTAGTGGTTTCGCTCCCAAGCTTCCACCAGGGTAACCAGTACATCCAGCCGCTCGCCCTCTGGGGTATTTTCAGCCGCCATCATCAAGCGCTCGATCTCTTCGAGCGTGGTTCGATAATCGGCTTCGTTTCTTATGGGTTTAATCTGCATGGTGGTCTCGCTATATGGTTTGGGCGTCGATGCAGTCGTACTGCGCATGAGTTCCCATGAAACGGATGTAAACCACCCGATAGGGGTAGTTAATCCAGACAATCAGCCGGTACTTGTTGCCGGCGATGTTGAAGACCACTCGTCCGTCCCTCAGAATGCTGGCGTTGCCAAAGTCGGCCTTGACCTCCGCAGGAGTGGACCAGTTCGCCTTCGTCGCGTGCCGATACCAGGCCAGTGTAGGGTCGCGCGCATCGGGGTTACCGGGTACGGCTTCCCAGAATGCCTTGAGAGTTGAAAGGGCGATGATGCGCATGGGCTGCTATGCTAGTCCCGCAATGGGACTCAGGGCAAGGTGACGGATTGACTTTAATTGCCGGGATTCACATTCTCCATACCCCGTCATTCACTGACGGACTTCACTTTTTTCGCATGTCTTCCGAAATCACGTTACTCGAAAAACGGCTTCCACTTTGCTTGCGTCGGGACCAGCACCGCCTGCGTCGAACGCTGGACCGGATCAAGGCCGATGCCAAGGCAGGTAAGGAGGTCACGGTGGAACTGGCCGCCCTTCAGTCGCGCATCGAGTCATCCACGGCGATCCGCTCGGCCCGGGTGGCGAGCGTGCCTGTGCTGGAGTATCCCGATCTGCCCGTGTCGGAGCGGAAGGATGAGATTTTCGCTGCAATTCGCGCCCATCAGGTGGTCATCGTCTGCGGCGAGACCGGCTCAGGCAAGACGACGCAGTTGCCGAAGATCTGCCTGGAGGCGGGGCGGGGGCAGACCGGCTTCATTGGCCACACCCAGCCGCGCCGTATCGCCGCCCGCACGGTGGCGGCGCGCATTGCCGAGGAACTGAAACAGCCGCTGGGCCAAGCGGTGGGCTACAAGGTACGTTTCCAGGACAAGAGCCGGCCAGAGAGCCTGGTCAAGCTGATGACCGACGGCATCCTACTGGCGGAAACCCAGCATGACCGCTTTCTCGACCAGTACGACACGCTGATCGTCGATGAGGCGCATGAACGCAGCCTGAACATCGATTTCCTGCTTGGGTATCTCAAGTGGCTACTGCCGCGCCGGCCCGATTTCAAGCTGATCATTACCTCGGCCACCATCGACCCTGAGCGCTTTGCCCGCCATTTCGGTCAGGGCGGACAGGATGCGCCCATCATCAATGTGTCCGGCCGCACCTATCCGGTCGATGTGCGCTATCGGCCGGTGGAGATCGAAGAGGGCGACGAGACCGACAAGGCCGAACAAACCGCCATCCTCAATGCGGTGGATGAGCTCTGGCGTGAGATGCCAGGCGACATCCTCATCTTCCTCAGCGGTGAGCGCGAGATTCGCGAGACGGCGGAGTCGTTGCGCAAGCATCACCCGTCGAAGTGCGAGATCCTGCCCCTGTATTCGCGGCTGTCGCAGTCGGAGCAGGAAAAGGTGTTCCGGCCGACCGGCTCGCGCCGCATCGTGCTGGCGACCAATGTGGCGGAGACCTCGCTGACGGTACCGGGCATCCGCTCCGTGATCGACACCGGTTACGCCCGCATCAGCCGCTATTCGCATCGCAGCAAGCTGCAGCGGCTGCCGATCGAAAAAGTCTCCAGAGCCAGCGCCAACCAGCGCTCCGGCCGATGTGGGCGTGTCGGGCCGGGCATCGCCATACGCCTGTATTCCGAGCAGGATTTCACCAATCGGCCCGAGTTCACTGAGCCGGAAATCCTGCGCACCAACCTCGCGGCTGTCATCCTGCAGATGCACGCGCTGAAGCTGGGCGACATCAGCCGCTTTCCCTTTGTCGAGCCGCCCGACCCGCGTTTGATTCGTGACGGGTTGCGCACCTTGCAGGAGGTCAATGCGTTGGATGAGCGGAACCAGTTGACCGAACTGGGCCGCAAACTGGGCAAGCTACCGGTCGATCCCAAGCTGGGGCGGATGTTGCTGGCTGGCGCCGACGAGCATTGCCTGACCGAGATCGCCATCATTGTCGCCGCGCTGAGCGTGCCTGATCCGCGGGAACGGCCGGTGGACAAGGCCGCTCATGCCGACCAGAAACATGCCCGCTTCAAGGATGAACAGTCCGACTTTATCTCGCTGCTGAAGCTCTGGCAGGATTTCGAGGAGCAGAAGAAGCATCTGTCCAGGGCCAAGCAACGCCAGTATTGCCGCGACAATTTTCTGTCCCATGTGCGGATGACGGAATGGCATGACATACACGGGCAGATCATGGAGGTCATCAAGGGCGAACTGGAATTGAAGCTGAATCAGGCGCCGGGTGAGTTCGGCGAGATTCATCGGGCGCTGCTGGCGGGACTGCTGTCCAACGTCAGCCTACGCCAGGAACAGGCCGAGTACACCGGGGCGCGGGGGGCGAAGCTGTTCATTCACCCCGGTTCGTTCCTGTTCAAGCCCAAACCGAAGTGGATCATGTCGGCCGAGCAGGTGGAGACGACCAGGGTTTATGCTCGCACGGTCGCCAAGATCGAGCCGGAATGGATCGAGCAGGTCGGCGCGCATCTGGTCAAGCAGCAACATTACGACCCGTACTGGGAACGCAAGGCGGCGCGGGTGGCCGTCCATGAGCGCACGCTGCTGTTCGGCCTGACGATACAGTCCGGTCGCAAGATTCCATACGAGCGGGTCAATCCGGTCGAGGCGCGCGAACTGTTCATCCGCCATGCCTTGGTGCAGATGGACTACGACAGCAAGGCGCCGTTCTTCCTGCACAACCTCAAGCTGCTGGCCGAGGCCGATTATCTGCAGCAAAAGGGCCGACGAGTGGATCTGCTGGTGGACGAAGCCTGGCTCTATCGCTATTTCGAAGAGCGTATCCCGCATGAAGTGGTCAGTGGCGTGACCTTCGAGCGCTGGCGCAAGGGCGCGGAAAAGCGCGAACCCGACCTGCTCAAGCTGACCGTTGGCGATATCACGGCCAAGGAAGATGCCTCGCTGGATACGCGGAATTTTCCCGATCATTTCCAGCTGGGGCCGTTGCGGATTGCGCTGCAATACCGCTTCGAGCCGGGTCACGAGGAGGATGGGGTCACCGCCATCATCCCCTTGCATCTCCTCAATCAACTGGACCCGGACCCATTCCGCTGGGGGGTGCCGGGTCTGTTGCGTGAAAAGCTGGTGGCGCTGATCAAGTCGCTGCCCAAGACCCTGCGCATCCATTTCGTGCCGGTGCCGGATCATGCCGAACGGGTCCTGCCGATGCTGGATTTTGGCCAGGGCCAGTTTTACGGGCAATTATCGGCGGCGCTCAAGAAAACTGGCGGCATTGCCGTGTCGACGCAGTCGTTCCGCGAGGACATGCTGCCGGAACATCTGCGCATGAATTTCGCCGTGGTCAACGAGGCCAATCAGGTGATCGACCGCTCGCGCAACCTGGAGGATTTGAAACGCAGACACTCGGCCGATGCCGGCAAGAATTTTCAGCAACTGGCCCGGCAGGCCTATCTCCATGCCGGCAGCAAGACCTGGGATTTCGGGGAGTTGCCGGCGGTGTTCGACGGCGAGCACGACGGGCAGAAAGTCTATGGCTTTCCGGCTGTGGTGGACGAGGGCGACACCGTGGGTGTCCGGGTCTTCGAGACGCCGGAAGCGGCGGCCAGCCAGCAGGAACTGGGCCTATCGCGGCTGTTTCGCTTGGCCTTGGCCAAGGACTTGAAGTATTTGAAAAAGAACCTGGCGGTGAACGCGCAGGCGGAATTGATCTACAAGCAACTGCCGGCTCATCCCTTCCTGTATGAAAAAATCGGCACGGCCGGTGATCTGCGTGATGATCTACTGGACCGGCTGATGGCGGCTCTGTTTCTGGAAGGGCAACCGGATGTGCGCAATGCCGAAGCCTTCGAGGAGCGGCTCCGGGCGCATCGGGTCGAACTGGTGCTGAAGGCCGAAGAGATGGCCAAAACCGCCCAGGCCCTGATGCTGGCCTACGGGGAAGCGCAGGCTCGGCTGAAGGCCTGCCGGATCGCGGCCGTCAAGGACGATGTGCAGGTACAACTGGCGTTGATGCTGTATCGCGGATTTTGGAGTGTCACGCCCTATCAGTACATCCGGGAAATGCCGCGTTACCTCAAGGCGCTGATTCATCGCCTGGACAAGGCACCGCAGGATCCTCTACGCGATCTGAGACAGTTCAGAGAGGTCGCGCCGTTTCAGGAGCGCTATTGGCAGGTCGTCAAGACCGGCCATGGGCGAATCGTCCCGGAGCGCGATGGCATCCGCTGGATGCTGGAAGAGTTCCGCGTCTCGCTCTTCGCCCAGATGTTGAAAACAGCTTACCCGGTGTCGGCCAAGCGCATGGAGGAGGCATGGCGGGGCAGGATTAGCGCCATTTAGGGCTAATCCTGTCGCAGAACCCGATCGGGTTTGGCCCCTCAGTAATCCTCTTCCTCGGCAGGTGACTCGGGTTGAACTCGTGGTCTCCGTGTTGGAGTTTTTGAGGGTTTTGACCGGGGTGGTTTGGGTTCTGCCGCCGGTTGTTTGGTTTCGTCCGGGACATCACAGCCGAGCAAATCAATGTGGGTCAGTCCCATCACGGTGGTGCTTTTGTTGTGCTGGTCTTCACCCAGAAAAGTCAGGCCATCTTCGGCGGATGCGATGTGTGCCTTGCAATGGGCCCTGATTGTGACCTTGCCCATGACATTGGTATTCGAGCGGAAGCAATACCAGCCGTTGGGGTTCATGAGCCGAATGGTCGTGCCGCCCATGACGTTGAGTGCAGAATCAATCAGTACCAGTTCAGGTTCCCTGGTCGGGGCGAGATCATCGGTGTTCTGGCCGATGCCGAAGACATTCACTATGGAGGAGTATTTCCGGTAGCGTGTTGCGTCCTTGAAGGGATGCTGGCCCCAGGCTTTAAGACAGAGGTGAAGATATCCCTCATCCGCATCGGCCCAGGCGAGCGGGCTAATGCAAAGGCTGGTGGCCAGCAGGAGGCCACTGATGATCCTGTTTCCGCTATTCATCTGGTTATTTCTTATTCCGAGGGGGGATGATGATCAGGACTGCTGGTGCGCAGGCTTTCAGTTTTTCGGCTTGAGTAGTTCCGCCGCGAGTCCGAGGTGTGGTTTCAGTTGCGGGACTTCCGGAATCTTCCAGGCCTTGCCGGTGAAGCGATCCAGCAGATTGGTGAGCCAAACTTTGTTTGAGCGGGCTTCGCTGACCATGAAGTGATAGTTCTCGCCGTCCTGAAGCAGGGTGAAGTTATCCAGCCAGATCTCGATCGGTTCGGCCTCGCCCTGCAGTTGGGTCCGAATGAAGGCAGTGCGGTTATCCAGGTCAAGCTGAAAGTCGGTCAAGGTGGCGATGCCTCTCAGGACGATATTGCCAACCCACAAAACGAGTGTTTTGGGTGTCCATTTGATAGCGGTCCTGATCAGGCTGGTTTTGAAGCTCATGTTAGGTCTGGTGGAAAAGTTTGAAGGGATCTAAGTCTATCTGTTTCCTTGGTTGGCCAACGCTCAACCTGGGGTTGAGTAAGCGCTATGGGGCCATCCTGGATGGCAAAAGTTTCAGTGACGCGCTGAATGACGTCAACCATACTGTTCCTTGTGGCGGTGCCTTATGCCTCGCTTCCACCCGGAAGCGGTTACACTTTTGGCACTGAGCGTTTTACGGAAGAGAGTCATGAAGATTGGTACAGCCCTGACCCCCGGCGCTACGCGGGTGATGTTTCTCGGGAGCGGTGAACTGGGCAAGGAAGTGGTCATCAGCCTGCAACGCTACGGAGTCGAGGTCATCGCTGTTGACCGCTATGCGGGGGCGCCGGCGCAGCAGGTGGCGCATCGGTTTCATGTGGTCGATATGACCGATGCCGCCGCGGTGAAGCGTTTGGTGGAGCAGGAGCGCCCTCATTTTATCGTGCCGGAGATCGAGGCCATTGCCACGGAGGCGCTGGACGAAATCGAACAGGCTGGACTGGCGATTGTTATCCCCACGGCGCGGGCGGTCCGGCTGACGATGAATCGGGAGGGTATACGGAGGTTGGCGGCTGAGGAGTTGGGTCTGCCAACTTCGCCCTATGTGTTCACCGACTCGTTGGAAGGGTTGGCCGAGGCTGCCGGCCAGGTGGGTTTTCCTTGTTTCGTGAAGCCGATCATGTCCTCCTCGGGCAAGGGGCAATCGATGTTGCTGAGCCCGGCGGATGTTGAGCGGGCCTGGGCTTATGCCCGGGAAGGTGGCAGGGTTCATAATGCCCGCATCATCGTCGAGGGCAAGATCGACTTCGATTTCGAAATCACCCTTTTGACCGTGCGTTCCCTGAATGGTCAGGGCGAGGTCGAGGTTTCCTTTTGTGAACCCGTGGGGCACGTTCAGCAGCAGGGCGATTATGTTGAAAGCTGGCAGCCACAAGCCATGTCGCCTGCCGCGATGGCGGAAGCCCGGCGGATTGCCCAGGCCGTGGTGGATAATCTTGGGGGGCGGGGCCTTTTTGGGGTTGAACTGTTCGTGAAAGGCGACCAGGTTTGGTTCAGTGAGGTCAGTCCGCGGCCCCATGATACCGGGATGGTGACCATGATCACCCAGGCGCAAAGTGAGTTCGAGTTGCATGCCCGGGCTATTCTCGGGTTGCCGGTCAGCACGCTGATGCGGGAGCCGGGGGCCAGCGCTGTCATTTATGGGGGCGTCGACGCTGAAGGTTTGAGTTACGAAGGCCTGGAAGAGGCGTTGTGCCTTGAAGGAACGGAGTTGAGGCTTTTTGGTAAACCAGTCTCCTATGTCCGGCGGCGTATGGGTGTGGCCCTCGCAGTCGATGAAAATACCGATAAGGCTCGGGTCAAGGCGCGCAAGGTAGCGGCCTGTATTCGTCCTGTTACCGAGGCATGAATTTGTTTTGCGTGCTTGGAGTGGTGCAGAAATATTGCCCAGTGACGGGTCAAGTTTCCAAAACAGGGCAATCCATGCAACACTTTGCCCTGTTTTGAGGTGGCTGAGATTTTTTGATCTATGAAGTCGACGCGATTGGTTGAAATCCTGTTGCTGATAGGCTCATTGAGTCTGGTGTGGGATACCGCTATAGCGGATGTTTACAAGTTTGTCGGCCGCAATGGACAGGTCGTTTATACCGACAGTCCCCGGCATCGTGGATACAAACTGGTGATCAAGACGCCCGAGCGCGAAATCAAGCCGGTGACCATTTCGCTCGGAGCAGGCCGGAAATTGGGGAACGGGGTTGAGAGCGAGGAGGGATCTTCCCCCATGCCCGTTCGAGGCTTGAATTCACCAAGCTACGTACCTCTGATGTTATCCGGCCAGAGCCAGAAGGGTCGTTCTCTTGATATGCGTCGAATGCAGTACGCCAACGTCATAGAGCGCGCGGCCTACAAGCATGGCCTTGACCCTGCCCTGTTGCATGCGGTGATTCAGGCGGAGTCCTCTTATAACCCGGGGGCGGTTTCCAACAAGGGCGCGATGGGGATGATGCAGCTCATGCCGGGTACAGCGGCACGGTATGGCGTCCGAAATCCCTATGACCCCGAAGACAACATCTTCGGTGGAGCCCGTTACCTCAAGGAGCTGTTGGGCATGTTCCGGTCAGACGTTCGCCTGGCGGTTGCGGCCTACAATGCGGGCGAACACAATGTCATGAAGTATGGGTATCAGGTCCCGCCATTTGCCGAGACCCGTGGTTACGTGTCCAAGGTTTTAGAGTTCTACAACAGTTACAACTGACAGTCAGGGGATCTGAACGCCGAATGAATCCAGCAGGCGAATCAGATTGATCACCGGTAGCCCGACCAGTGCATTAGGGTCGTTCCCTTCGATTCTTTCCATAAGCGAGATGCCGAGTCCTTCCGATTTGAAGCTGCCGGCGCAATCGTAAGGTTGGTCTGCGTCGAGGTATCTTTTGATTTGGTCTTCTGTCAGCGGACGGAAGGTCACCCGGCAAAGATCGAGCAAACCTCTTGAAATTCCTGTCTCCGCCTGGGTGACACAAACGGCAGTATGGAACTCCACCGTACGTCCCGATGAATGCATCAGCTGTTCAATCGCTGCCTCCCGGGATCCGGGCTTTCCGATCAGAATGCTGTCCATGGCCGCTACCTGGTCCGATCCGATAATCAGGCCTTCACCCCATTGATTGGCAATGGAGACAGCCTTTTCCTGCGCCAGCCGGGACACAAGGGTTTGAGCGGATTCGTTGCCACGTCTGGATTCGTCTACTCCTGGCGTCGCGCATTCAAAGGGCAGTCCCAGTTTCTTGAGGAGGTCCCTTCGATAAGGGGAAGTGGAAGCCAGGATGATTCTGGGCAGGGGTTTTGTCATATTCGGCTCGAGTCTTTTGTTTTTGACAGATTTGCGTCTTTGAAGCTATTATTCGCCGATTATGCCTGACCGATTGCCAGACGTGATTGACCCCTTGAGCTTGGCCCAGAAAAGGCGCCATCTGCGGGGCGAGATTCCATTAAGTCAACTGGATAGGGTGGCAGAGGCCTTGTTCGAGACGCAAGGAACCGCGAAAGTTGAACTCCAGTTTGGCAAAACCGGTCGCCAAGCCGGCGTGACCGGCCGCGTGGAGGCCGACTTGGTCCTGCAATGTCAGTGTTGTCTGGGTGCGATGTCCTGGCCCGTCAAGAGCGAGGTCAACCTGGGGATTGTGACCTCGGTGGATGAAGCGCTGTTGTTGCCGGAATCGATGGAGCCCCTGCTGATCGAGGCGGAAAGCGAAATTCCACTGGCGGATATCGTCCAGGATGAGCTGCTGCTCGCGATACCCACGGTTCCCCGGCATCCCAACTGTCAGGTACCCAATCCGCTCAAGGCAAAGACAGACAAACCCCATCCCTTTGCCGGGCTGGCTGAGCTAAAGTCCAAATTATCTTCCCAGGAGTAAAACCATGGCTGTTCAACAAAACCGTAAAACCCGTTCCAAGCGTGACATGCGTCGTTCCCATGACGCTCTTACTGGTCCTACCCTCTCGATTGAGCCCACCACCGGCGAAACGCATCGCCGTCATCATGTCAGTGCGGACGGTTTTTACCGTGGTCGCAAGGTGATCGCGGGCAAGGTCGAAGAGGCCAGCGAAGAGTAAGCTGCTGTCGCGCGACCTGAATCCTGAGCTCGTTTCCCTTACATCACACACGCCTCGACTATGTCGCGAAAGCTGACGATTGCGCTCGACGCCATGGGCGGGGATCATGGCCCCGGTGTCACTGTTCCTGCAGCGCTCGAAAGCGCAGGCAGATATCCGGATCTCCACTTGATTCTGGTGGGTGATGAAAGCTGCTTGCGCCAGGCATTGAATGGTCGGGACGCTGAACATGCCGGCAGGATCAGTATTCATCATGCTTCCGAATTGGTTGAAATGCATGAAATGCCCTCGAAGGCTTTGCGGGGGAAGAAGGATTCTTCCATGCGGGTCGCCATCGACCTCGTCAAGGAGCGCAAGGCTGACGCTTGCGTGAGTGCGGGCAACACCGGGGCCCTGATGGCCATCGCCAAGTTTGTCCTGAAGACTATTCCGGGCATAGACAGACCAGCGATTATTGCGATGCTGCCGTCAAAAACCGGGCATACCCATGTGCTGGATCTTGGTGCCAATGTCGACTGCACGGCTGATCATCTCTGCCAGTTCGCGGTGATGGGCTACGAAGTGGTCAAGGCGGTCGAACATCGGGATCATCCTCGGGTTGGGCTGCTGAACATCGGTGAGGAAGAGATCAAGGGCAACGAACAGGTCAAGCAAGCGGCGAAGATGCTCACGGGCAGCCATATCAATTTCGTCGGTTTTGTCGAAGGGAATGACATCTTTGCCGGCAATGTCGATGTGGTCGTGACGGATGGCTTTACCGGGAATGTGGCCCTGAAGGCCATCGAAGGATTCGCGAAGTTGCTGGGTGGATCACTCAAGGACGAATTCAGCAAGAATCTCTTCACGAAACTGCTCGGTCTTTTCGCCTTGCCCGTGCTGAAAGCCTACAAGAAGCGATTCGATCCCCGCGCCTACAATGGCGCAAGTCTGGTCGGTCTCCGGGGTATCGTCGTCAAAAGTCACGGCAATGCCGATCAGACCGCGTTTGCCAATGCCATCCGTGTCGCCATGTTGGAAGTGGAGCAGGGTGTGCCGGACCGTATTGGCGAGCGGGTTGCTGAAGTATTTGCCGAGAGGAGAATCGCGTGACGCGCTACGCGACCTTGCTGGGTACCGGCGGCTATCTGCCGGAAACCGTCCTCACCAACGAACAAATTTCACAAACCGTCGAGACCACGCATGAGTGGATCATGGAGCGGACGGGGATTCGTGAGCGCCGGATTGCCGGCAAGCACGAAACGGCCTCCAGCATGGCGGAGATTGCGTCTCGCCAAGCGCTGGAAGCGGCGGGGCTCAGGCCGGAGGAGCTTGATCTGATTATCGTGGGTACGGGAACGCCGGATCGAGTCTTTCCCAGTACCGCCTGTCTGCTACAGCATCGCCTCGGGATTACCCATTGTGCGTCTTTCGACGTGCAAGCTGCCTGTTCCGGATTCATCTTCGCTCTGAGCATTGCCGACCAGTACATCCGTGCCGGAAGTGCACGCCACGTCCTGGTCGTCGGGAGTGAAATGAACTCCCGCCTGGTGGACTGGAGCGATCGTTCCACTTGTGTGCTGTTTGGCGATGGCGCCGGCGCGGTGGTCTTGGGTGTCTCTGATGAGCCGGGTCTGCTCAGCACGCATATTCACTCGGATGGTCAATATCAGGATTTGCTTTATGTGCCGAATCCTGCGGCCAGTCATCCCGAAGAGGAAACGGCATCTCGCTACCTCAAGATGCAGGGCAATGAAGTATTCAAGGTGGCCGTCAACACACTCGGCCGCATCGTCGATGAAACCCTCGAGGAGAACGGGCTTGAAAAGGCCGATGTCGATTGGCTGGTCCCGCATCAGGCCAACATCCGCATCATTACGGCTACCGCCAAGAAACTGAAAATGTCGATGGATCAGGTGGTCGTTACCGTCGAACGTCAGGGCAATACATCATCTGCGTCCATTCCCCTCGCACTCAACGAGGCGATCCGCGATGGTCGGATCAAGCGCGGCCAGACCGTATTAATGGAAGCCTTTGGTGGTGGCTTTGCCTGGGGTTCAGCACTTCTACGCTATTGAAACGGATTCCTGTATGAGTCGAGTGGATCAAGGTCTGGCCTTCCTCTTTCCGGGGCAGGGTTCGCAGTCTGTGGGAATGCTAGCCGAATTGGCGGAGAGTTCTCCGAGTGTACTGGCCGTTTTTGGCGAGGCGTCCGATGTGCTGGGCTACGATCTTTGGGCACTGGTAAAGAATGGGCCGGAAGATCAGCTGAATTCCACCCGCTTTACCCAGCCAGCCATGTTGGCCTCAGGGGTGGCGGTGTGGAAGGTCTGGTGTGAATCGAATGATGCGCGCCCCGCTTGGATGGCAGGCCATAGCTTGGGCGAGTACACCGCACTGGTGTGCGCGGGATCTTTGCGCTTCCAGGATGGTATTCGCTTGGTGGCCGAAAGAGCTCGCTTGATGCAGGAGGCCGTACCCGCCGATGTGGGCGCCATGGCCGCTGTGCTTGGTTTGGCCGATGACCAGGTGCTGGTGGTTTGCGAGCAGGCGACCCTCCCCGATCAGGTCGTGAAAGCGGCTAATTTCAATGCGCCAGGGCAGGTCGTGATTGCCGGTCACCGCGAAGCCGTGACTCGTGCCACTGAGCTGGCCAAGGAAGCCGGTGCCAAACGTGCGGTCATTTTGCCGGTCAGTGTGCCTTCGCATTGCCCGCTGATGCAGCCTGCGGCTAATCAGTTCGAACACTTGCTGAACGACATTGAGTTTGCTTCATCGACTGTGCCGGTCATCCACAACGTGGATGCAGCAGTTCATGAAACTGCCGTCAGCATTCGCAAGGCTCTCGAACAGCAGCTTTGCGGCTCGGTACGCTGGGCCGAATCCGTGCGTTACATGGCAGGGCAGGGCGTCCATCGATTTATCGAGTGCGGTCCCGGCCGTGTCCTGGCCGGCCTGAACAAGCGCATTGTGCCGGAGGCTCAAACAGAGTCCATTTTTGATGTTTCATCCCTCGAAAAAGCAAAAGGTCTGATTTCATGAGTTCACCCCTAGCAATTGTGACCGGCGCGAGTCGGGGTATCGGCAAGGCTATCGCTGAGCGTCTGGGCAATGACGGATTCTTTGTGGTCGGGACGGCCACCAGCGATGCCGGAGCATCGACCGTTACTGTCTATCTGGAAGAAGGCGGGTTCACAGGGGTCGGTCGTGTGTTGAATGTCGCGGAAGCCGGTGCGGTAGAGAAGTTCATTGACGAAGTCAGCGAAGAATTCGGAACCCCGGCAGTGCTGGTCAATAATGCCGGCATTACCCGGGACAACCTGTTGATGCGCATGAAGGATGAAGAGTGGGAGGACATCATCCGCACCAACCTGACCTCGATTTTTCGCCTCAGCAAGGCCTGCATGCGGGGGATGATGAAGGCGCGTCACGGGAGAATCGTCAATATCACCTCTGTGGTGGGTTCCACCGGCAATGCGGGACAGGCCAACTATGCGGCGGCCAAGGCCGGGATCATCGGCTTTACCAAGTCGCTGGCCAAGGAGGTCGGTTCTCGTGGCATCACTGTCAACAGCGTGGCGCCCGGTTTCATTGACACCGATATGACACGAGGGCTTTCCGATGACATCCGCCAGTCATTGTTGGCCAATATCCCTGTGGGCCGGCTGGGGTCGGCCGAGGAAATCGCCGGAGCCGTCAGTTTCCTGTGTTCGGCGGATGCCGGATACGTGACGGGTGAGACGTTGCACGTGAACGGCGGCATGTATATGGCATAATGCGTGCGCCTATCGGGTGCGTCATGACTGTTGCGGCCGGGTTTCCATAGCCAAGCGGTCGTGCCAAGGGGAATAAAAGCCCTTGTATTCATCGGGTTTCAAATTAAAATCTCGAACTTCATAAAAACCAGACTTAGACTAAACGACTGAGGATAAAAAATGAGCGATGTAGCAGAGCGTGTAAAAAAGATCGTTACCGAACAACTGGGCGTGAAAGAGGAAGTTACCAACGAAGCGTCCTTTGTTGACGATCTTGGCGCTGACTCACTGGACACGGTCGAACTTGTCATGGCGCTTGAAGAGGAATTCGAATGTGAAATTCCTGACGAAGACGCTGAAAAGATCACCACCGTCCAGCAGGCGATCGACTACATCACCACTCACGTCTAATCGTTTCGCCCCATTAACCCCGTCAGACGCAATGGTTTGACGGGGTTAATGTGTTTCAGGGGTTTTCGATTTTCTGCTTGGGATTTGGCCGTGACTAAGAGACGTGTTGTAGTAACCGGAATGGGTGCGGTATCCCCTGTAGGGCTTACCGCAGCCGACTCCTGGGACAGTGTTCTGAAGGGCAGGAGCGGGATTGCTCCTCTGGATGTGTTTGATGTGTCGGAATTCACCACCCGGATTGGTGGAAGTGTCCGCAATTTCGACATTACGGATTACATCAGCGACAAGGACGCTAAAAAAATGGATGTCTTCATCCATTACGGCATGGCAGCCGGCAGTCAGGCCTTCGAGCACTCTGGCATCGAGGTGACTGAGACCAATGCCGAACGGATCGGTGTTGCCATTGGCTCCGGTATCGGTGGCATCACGGGTATCGAGGCAGGTCACAACTCTTTTCTGAAGGGTGGGCCGCGCAGGATTTCTCCGTTCTTCGTGCCCAGCAATATCATCAACATGATATCGGGCAATTTGTCCATCAAGTATGGCCTTCAGGGTCCCAATTTCGCCATTGTGACCGCCTGCACTACGGGTACGCACAACATCGGTGAGGCGGCGCGCGTCATCATGTACGGTGACGCCGATGTCATGGTTGCAGGTGGCGCCGAGATGGCGACCTCTCCGACCTCCTTGGGTGGATTTGCATCAGCCAAGGCATTGTCACGCCGGAATGACGAACCCTTGTTGGCGAGTCGCCCCTGGGATCGCGATCGTGATGGGTTCGTGCTGAGTGATGGCGCCGGTGTGCTGGTTCTGGAAGAGCTTGAACACGCCCGTCAACGCGGTGCCACCATTTATGCCGAACTCGTCGGTTATGGCATGAGCGCCGATGCTTATCACATGACCCAACCGCCCTCCGGGGGGGAAGGCGCCGCACGTTGCATGCGACAGGCGCTGCGTGACGCCCGGCTCAACCCCGAGGACATCGACTACATCAATGCGCATGGCACCTCGACTCCTGCAGGTGACGTGGCGGAAACCCAAGCCGTCAAAAGTGTATTCGGCGACTACGCCTACAAGGTCCCGGTGAGTTCGACCAAGTCCATGACCGGTCACATGTTGGGCGCGGCCGGCGGCATCGAAGCGATTTTCTCTGTTATGGCCCTAAGAGATCAGGTGGCGCCTCCGACGATCAATCTGGATAATCCGGATCCTGAATGCGATCTTGACTTCATCCCCCATCACGCACGCGAAATGCCCATGCAGTACGTCATGTCCAACTCCTTTGGATTTGGCGGGACCAACGGCACGGTGATCTTCAAGAAGTTCGAATAAATACCCAACATGGGTTGCGAAGGCCTTGGCCCAACCCGAATGATTGCGAGTCGCTCAAGGTGAACTCCATTCTTGTCAACGGGGAAATAGCGACCAGAATTGATCTTCTTGATCGAGGGTTTCAGTATGGTGATGGGGTATTTACGACCATCCTGCTCAGGGAGGGAGTCCCCCAGTTCCTTGATCAACATCTGGAACGTCTCCGTCGTGATTGCGGGCGGCTCGGTATTCCCCCGGTTGAATCCATTCTCTTGCGCCGTGACATAAAGTCAGTCATTGGCGATGAAAGGCAGGGAGTCATCAAGATTCAGATTACCCGGGGTTTGGGCGGTCGTGGCTACCGACCGCCTGAGATCGTTTCGCCGACCCGTGTGGTAGCCTTGCACCCGCTTCCCGGTTTTCCAGATCAGTACCCGAGTGAAGGCATTGAAGTCCGTTATTGCCGTACTCGACTTGGCATCAATCCGGCGTTGGCCGGCATCAAGCATATGAATCGGCTGGAGCAAGTTCTGGCGCGTTCCGAGTGGACGAATGGCCGGATTGCGGAAGGGTTAATGCTTGACCATGAGGGCCAGTTGGTCGAGGGCACTATGAGCAATGTGTTTCTGGTCAAGGATGGCCAGTTGCGAACGCCTCTGCTCGATCGCTGTGGAGTGGCTGGTGTGATGCGTTTAGTCCTCATCGGGGCAGCCGAAATGCTGGGAATCCCGTTCATCGAGTGCCGACTCACTCCGGAAGATCTAAATCTGGTCGATGAGGCCTTTATTACCAACAGTGTCGTGGGTCTGTGGCCTATATCCTGCCTTGAAGGAAAAATCCTTCCCATCGGCCCGGTTACCTGCGAGTTACGTGAATGGTTGACGAAATCCATAACGAACCAAATCAACGCAAGTTAAGGCGCTTGGCACCCTGGGCTCTGGGCATACTGCTGCTGCTCACTTGGATTTATGCCGATTACCGGGTTAGCGTCAACGCGCCACTCGGGATCAGCAAACCGCTGCGACTTTCGATCAAGAAGGGCCAGGGTGTTGCGGCGCTGGCTCAGGAGCTGCGAACGCGGAATGTGCTGGTCGAGCCGGTGTGGCTTCACGTCCTCGCTGCCACGCAGGGTGCAAGCCAAAATCTGAAGTATGGGGAATATGTCATTCCACCCGGCACCACTAGCCGGGGGTTGCTGGAAATCCTGGTCAGTGGCAAATCGAGTCAGATCCCCGTCACCATTGTCGAAGGGTGGACATTCGCGCAAATGTGCCAGGCTCTGGCCAAGCATCCCGGTTTGCGGCAGGAGGTGGCCGAAAAGACCGGAGATGAAATCATGGCCATGCTGGAGTCTCCCGGGGTTTTTCCGGAAGGTCAGTTCTTTCCGGATACATATTTCATAGGAACAAGTACGTCCGATCTGGATATCCTGCGCAAATCCCATAAAAAAATGCAGGAGGTGCTGGCTGCCGAGTGGCAGGCACGGGCCCCGAATCTCCCGGTCAATACTCCCGACGAAGCGTTGACACTGGCCTCCATTGTCGAAAAGGAAACGGGTCGGGCCGAAGAACGTCCTGCGATCGCCGGCGTGTTTACCCGTCGGTTGTTAAAAGGCATGCGGCTGCAAACTGATCCCACTGTGATTTACGGGATGGGCGAGGCGTTCAAGGGCAACCTGCACAAGGAAGACTTGCGGCGGGATACGCCCTACAACACCTATACCCGCGCTGGTTTGCCACCAACACCCATTGCCTTGCCGGGTCGACAGGCCATTCATGCGGCCTTGAATCCCGCCGAAGGGACCAGCCTCTATTTCGTCGCCAGGGGAGACGGCACGCATGTTTTCTCCAGCTCGCTGGATGAGCATGAACGGGCTGTCGATAAGTTTCAGCGGCATCGTTGACTATGAGGCCGCGATTCATCACGTTGGAAGGGGGCGAGGGGGTCGGTAAGACCACCAATCTCGCCTTTATCGAGGACTACCTCACCACACGAGGTGTCGATTTGTTAAGGACCCGCGAACCTGGCGGGACGCCCCTTGGAGAGCGGATACGCGGGCTCTTGCTTGACTCCGACGGCATGAACAGTTTGTCGGAATTGCTGCTGGTCTTTGCTGCCCGTGCTCAGCACCTTGACGAGGTCATCCGCCCCGCGCTTGCGGCGGGGCGGTGGGTGTTGTGCGATCGTTTTACTGATGCCAGCTATGCTTATCAGGGCGGAGGACGGAATCTTGATTTGTCGGTCATTGGCTTGCTCGAGCAATGGGTCCAGGCAGGGCTGCAGCCCGATCTGACCCTGTTGCTGGATACTTCAATCGAAGTGGGCATGTCTCGCGTGCGGGATCGTGGCGCTACGGATCGCTTTGAGTCCGAGCATCTCGGATTCTTTGAAAAGGTTCGGGCGGCCTACCTGGATAGGGCGGATAAATATCCGGATCGCATCAAGCGCGTTGATGCCTCCGGGAGCCTCGGGTCTGTCCAGGCGGGTATTACAATCCATCTGGATCACTTGATCGAGATGAGCAAATGATTCCTACTGTCTCCGAGCTCTATCCCTGGCTGGAATCACCTTGGCAAAGTCTCAAGAGTCACATCGATTCGGGCCGAATACCTCATGCGCTGCTGATGCAAGGTCCCGCTGGGCTGGGTAAATCAGCCCTCGCAGCGCTATTCGCCCGTCGCCTGCTTTGCATCGAGCCGGGCGAAATGCCTTGCGGTCACTGCCATTCCTGCCATCTGTTCGAGGCGGGCACGCACCCGGATTATCAGTGCGTCGATCCGGAAGAGCCAGGCAAGGCCATCAAGGTCGATGCAATACGCAAGTTGATCAACGACTTGTCGCTGAAACCGCAATACGGTGGCTACCGGGTGTTTGTGGTCGACCAGGCGGAGCAGATGAATCTCAGTTCAGCCAATGCCCTGCTCAAGACGCTGGAGGAGCCTGCGGAGCAAACGGTAATTCTGCTGATTACTCATCGACCCAGCCGTTTGCCGCCCACCATCTTGAGCCGATGTCAGAAACTGAGCATTCGCGCCCCCCGCAAGGAGGCTGCCATGCACTGGTTGCAGAGGCAGCATCCCGGTTGTGCGGCTGACGTCTTGCTGAGCGCCTCCGGTGGTTCGCCCTTGCAGGCTCTGGCGTTAACAGAGACCGATGTGGTGGAGCGCCGTCAGCGTGTTTTTCATGAATTTGGCGGGGTGAGTCGGCGACAACTTGACCCGGTAAGTATTGCCGAACGTTGGCACGGGCAATCCCATGAAGAGTGTCTGAACTGGATGCTGTCCTGGGTTTCCGATATGGTCCGCCTGCTGATGGCGCCGACAGCCCCTCGCTTGTCCAATGCCGATCTTGAAGCCGATCTGTCTCAGCTGGCAGAAAGCTTTCCGATACGCAACCTCATGGGTTTCCGGGATGAATTGCTGAATTTTCGTCATGCGCTCGGAGGTCAGGTGAACCGGCAGTTGCTGCTGGAAGAGGCCCTGATTGGTTGGTCGCGATTGGCCCGTCACTCGACATGAGCCTATGAGAGAGGAAAACCCGCCTGACCGGCAGCAGGGCATGCTGTCCCTCAGCATTCGGGATGCCGCCATTCTCTATGCCTACTTCATGCCCTTCATCAAGAATGGCGGGCTGTTCATACCCACTCAGCGGGCCCACCAGTTGGGTGATGAGGTGTTCGTGCTGCTGCATTTGATGGGTGAGCCTGAACGCATTCCCGTCGTAGGGAAGGTGGTTCTGATTACCCCAAAGCAATCAGAGAACCAGAGGCCTCAGGGGATTGGTATCCAGTTCGATGACAAGGAAGGCCCGGCCCTGAGAGCCCGTATTGAAACCTACCTGGTCGATTTCAAGGACTCACCGCAGCCAACCCATACCTTCTGATCGGCCCCTTCTTGCGGCTTACTTGACCCGCATCCCCGGTTGCGCGCCTTCGTCGGGAATCAGCACAAAAGGCCCGCCGCGCTCGTCACTGGCGGCCAGCACCATGCCTTCGGACAGGCCGAACTTCATCTTGCGCGGGGCAAGATTGGCGACCATGACCGTCAGTTTGCCTTCCAGTTGCGACGGATCGTAAGCCGACTTGATGCCGGCGAACACATTGCGCGGCTGCGCCTCGCCGATATCTAACGTGAGTTGAAGCAACTTGTCGGCGCCTTCCACGTGACCCGCCTTAAGGATACGGGCGATGCGCAGGTCGATCTTGCCGAAATCTTCGATACCGATGGTGTCGGCAATCGGCTGGATGACATGTTGCTGATGCTCGGCATGGCGTTGCTGGGAATGCGGTTCCGGTTGCGACGCTTGCAAACTCTGCTTGTTACTGGCCACTAGCGCCTCGATTTGCTTGGGGTCGATGCGGGTCATGAGATGCTGATAAGCACTGATTTTATGTCCCTGCGGTAGCAGGGACTTTGCGTCCTGCCATTTCAGGGGTTCAATGCCGAGAAACGCTTCTACCTCAGCGGCCAGCTTAGGCAGAACTGGCTTTAGATAGATAGTCAGAAAGCGGAATAAGTTAATGCACGTTGTACAAACTTCATGAGTCTGGAATTGAAGAGACTCATTCTTGGCTGTTTTCCAGGGTTCTGCGTACGCGACATACTGATTAGCTAGATCACACAGCCACTGTATTTCTCGTAATGCTTTTGAGAATTCTCGGTCCTTGTAGTAACCCTCAATGAGTATTGCTGCGGCGCTCAAATGTGAAAGTACGCGCTCATGTTGTTTCTGATCTCGATACGGTACGGGCTCGTTGGGGAATGTGGACTTAATATCTTCCTCGGCTTTCATGCGGCAAACTTCCCAGCCTTGCTCGAATGTAAGCTCCGATAGTTCCCCTTCAAATAATTTCCCGATAAACCCTGCTGTTCGACTGGCGATGTTGATATATTTTCCCACCAGGTCGCTGTTCACCCGCGCTGTAAAATCTTCGAGGTTGAGATCGATATCCTCCATGCTGCCATTCAGCTTGCAGGCGTAGTAGTAGCGCAGCCATTCCGGATTGAGTCCCTGGTTGAGATAGCTTTCCGCCGTGATGAAGGTGCCGCGCGATTTCGACATCTTCTCGCCGTTCACGGTCAGAAAGCCATGGGCGAAGACGTTGGTCGGGGTGCGGAAATCCGAGTATTCCAGCATCGCCGGCCAGAACAGGGCATGGAAGTAGAGGATGTCCTTGCCGATGAAGTGGTAAAGCTCGGCGGTGGAGTCCTTGCGCCAGTAATCCTCGAAATTCAGTCCCAGCTTTTCACACAGCTTGGCGAAGCTGCCCATGTAGCCGATGGGGGCGTCCAGCCACACATAGAAGAACTTGCCCGGCGCATCGGGAATCTCGAAGCCGAAATAGGGCGCGTCGCGGGAGATGTCCCAGTCGGCCAGCCCGGCCTCGAACCATTCCGCCATCTTGTTGGCGGCCTCCGTCTGCAGATGGCCGGCCCGCGTCCATTGCTTGAGGAAATCCTCGCACTGGCCGAGCTTGAAGAAATAGTGCACCGACTCCTTGCGCACCGGCGTCGCGCCAGATACAGCCGAATAAGGGTTGAGCAAATCGGTAGGTGAATAGGTCGCACCGCAGGCTTCGCAGGAATCCCCGTACTGATCCTTGGCATGGCAGCGTGGACACTCGCCCTTGATAAAGCGGTCCGGCAGGAACATCGCCTTTTCGGGGTCGTAGTACTGCTCAATGCTGCGCGACTCGATCAGCCCGTTGGATTTCAGGCGTTCGTAAATCGTCGCCGCGAACCGCCGCGTTTCTTCCGAGTGGGTGGAGTAGTAGTTATCGAAAGCGACGTGGAAGCCGGCGAAATCCCGTTCATGCTCCTTCTGCACCCTGGCGATCAGCGTCTCCGGCGTGATGCCTTCCTTCTCCGCCCGCAGCATGATCGGCGTGCCGTGGGTGTCGTCGGCGCAGATATAATGGCACTCATGCCCGCACATCTTCTGAAATCGGACCCAGATATCGGTCTGGATGTATTCGACAAGATGTCCGAGGTGGATCGGGCCGTTGGC
>JBIIEQ010000017.1:0-49288 GCA_044237765.1 Methylococcaceae bacterium
AGCCATGGGGAAATTCGATTTAGTCGGATCACTGGGGTCAGTTGAAGGAAAGTTTACCGGCATCGTTAAAAGAGGGCCTGGAAAAATCATTCGATCATGCCGATCGAATGCGCTTAGTAGAATCTGGTCGAAGCGCCATTTTCCAGGCTCCACAAACAACACCGGTGATTTCAGTCGCTTTGATATACTCGAGCATGCATGCCGAGGCCCGGTTGGGGCCAACCCCTTCATAGGATTCAACTCACAGCCCGCATTGTTAGCCGATGATTTCTGCGATCAATACCCGTCCATTGAAAACCTGTGACGTGCTGATTATGGGCGGGGGTCCGGCTGGTGCGGCCGCCGGGGCACTCCTCGCCGAGCAGGGCTGGCATACGGTGATTTTGGAAAAGGATCATCACCCCCGCTTTCATATCGGGGAGAGCCTGCTCCCCCTCAGCCTTCCATTTCTGGATCAATTGGGTGTCAGGGAGGCCGTCGAGCGGATCGGCCTGAGGAAATATGCGGCCGAATTTCACTCCATTTATCACGACAAAACCACCACCTTCGAATTCGGCGATGCCCTGAGGCGGGATTACCCCTATGCCTATGAAGTCAGACGTTCGGAATTCGACCACGTGCTCTTGCAAAACGCCGCCGGCAAAGGCGCCGAGGTGCATGAAGGCTGGCGTGTGGACAGCGCGGAGGTTCATGGCAACGGGTTGCAAAACATTTCAGCCATGGATGAATCCGGCGAGCGTGCTACTTGGCAAGCCCGTTTCTATATCGATGCGACGGGCCGGGATACTTTCATGGCCGATTTTCTCGGCATCAAGGAACGTAACCCGAAGCATCGGAGCGCCGCGCTCTACGCTCATTTTGCGGGTGCCGAACGCGCCACCGGCCGAAAAGAAGGCAATATCTGCATCTACTGGTTTGATCACGGCTGGTTCTGGCTGATCCCGCTCAAGGACGGCACCATGAGCGTGGGCGCGGTCTGCAAGCCGGAGTATCTGAAGACCCGCGAGGGTTCCGTGGAGCAGTTCTTTCACGACACCATTGCGCTCTGCCCCGGTGTGGCTGTCCGCCTTGCCCAGGCAACGCTGGCAAGCGAAGTGACGGCTACCGGCAACTATTCCTATCAGTCACGGCGCATGACCGGCGATAACTACCTGATGGCCGGCGATGCCTACGCCTTCATCGACCCGGTATTTTCCAGCGGCGTCCACTTGGCGCTGAACAGTGCCTTCCTGGCCGCCGATGCTGTGAATGGACTCCTGAAGGATCCAAACACGACGGCCCGACGCCTAGGACAATTCGAACGGGACATTCAAAAGGGTCTCGGGACCTTTTCCTGGTTTATCTATCGCATCACCACCCCGGCCATCCGCGATCTGTTCATGCATCCACAAAACATGCTGCGGGTTCGCGAGGCGGTGACTTCGGTGCTGGCGGGCGATATTTTCCGCGATACGCCCATGACGTTTTCACTGTCGGTGTTTCGGGTGATTTATCACATCAAGAGTGCCCTGATCCGTTGGGGCTGGGTGCCGCCCGTTACCCGCTAACCGGGGCTAAAAGGCTCCGCCACTGTCACCGTCATTCCGTTGAGCATGTCCTTCGCCAGTCCACTCAAGGCTTCGTCAAATCCGCCCGCTGAAACCGGGGTCTTGCGCCAAATCTATTTGCCGACAGAAAACCCCCTCTGTCTGCCTGGAGGTCAGCAGCTGTTGGGCCTTGTCCAGCATGTCGGTCAGGCAGCGGAAGCTCCCTCCCACGATGACGTGCCGACCGCCTGGTTGGCCATGGACACCATCGGGGACAGCCCGGGTCTGGAGGTCTGGTCTACCGATCTTCCCGTGCATTACGGGACCCTGGGTGACATTCATTACGCACAGAGCGATGACCTGCTTTTTGGTGTGGCTCGCTATCCTGCCCATGATCTCGACCAGGTGACTTACCGGGGCTATTGCGACCTTATCCGACTCATTCGCAGCAACGGTGCCGACCAGCTACTTCGGCTGTGGAATTATTTTCCCCGCATCAATGAATCTCAAGACCAACTTGAACGCTATCGGCGATTCTGCCGGGGTCGTCATGAGGCACTGGCCGAGATGGGCTATACACTGGATGAGGACCTTCCCGCCGCCACCGCCGTCGGCAGCCGAGCGGGCGATTTCTGGATCATTTTCCTGGCCGGAAAAGGGACCCGTCTGCAAGTCGAAAACCCCTTGCAAATGAGCGCGTTTTGCTACCCTCCGATCTACGGCCCGCGCAGCCCGTCGTTTTCGCGAGCCGTTCGCTACTCGACGCTTCGGGGTGATCAGCTTTTCATATCCGGGACGGCCAGCATCCGCGGCCATGAGACTACCCATGGCGGTAACATCATGCGCCAGTGTCAGGCCACCCTGGATAATTTACGCGCCCTGCTGACACAGGCCGGCGCAGATGACCTTGATGAGCTGGGTTCCCGAGCCAGTTGGAAGGTGTATCTCCGGCAAGCGGATGATTACGATACCGTCAGAGCCTGCCTGAACAAAGCCATGGATCCTGCCAGCCCCCTGCTGTTTGTCGAGGGTGACATTTGCCGTGAATCACTGCTGCTGGAGATCGAAGGATTCATAACTTATTGATAAGGCTACCCTCTTCCATGAATCTGTGTGGAACAGGGGAAAAAGGCTATCGATCCTCCACTGATGAGCAGTCCTTAAGAAGAAATTAGCTGTGCATTTAAACTTATGCTGTAATCTCAAGAGAATTCCGACCTGATAACCTGAATGACAAGGGGGCATGTCATAGACATGGTTTCCTTGTATTTTTGTAGCGGTCATTTCAGGGCAACGATGCTTATTTTCAAAGGAGATCAGTGATGAATACGAAAATAAAGTCACACACATTTTTACTGAGCGGCCCTCTTTTGGTAGCGTCGGTCGTTGCCGCACAAAATGCTGACGCTGGAGTCTTTCGCAAGGCACTACGCCCAATCAAAGGCCATTACATCGTTGTTCTTAAGGGAGAAGTTGCTGAAGCTGACATCGATCGACAAACCGACCGAATTGCCTTCAGTCGCAATGCACGCGTAGGAAACGTCTGGAAGAAGGCGATTCACGGATTTACAGCACAGATGTCCGCCCAAGAAGCTGAAGCCTTGGCCAATGATCCAGCCGTGGCCTTAGTTGAGGAGGACGGCATCATGAACATTAATGCCACTCAGAGCAATCCAACGTGGGGTCTTGACAGAATTGATCAGCCATCTTTGCCACTTAGCACGACATATACCTATGACAACAATGGGGCAGGTGTAACCGCCTTCATCATAGATACTGGCATCCTATCCACACATACCGACTTCGGTGGCAGAGTCGTCGCGGGCTACACCGCCATAAGCGATGGTCTTGGCACTTCGGACTGTAACGGTCACGGCACGCACGTCGCGGGCACCGTGGGAGGATCGGTTTATGGAGTCGCAAAAGGGGTGAGCTTGGTTCCTGTTCGAGTTCTCGGTTGTGATGGTTCGGGGACGACATCCGGCGTGATTGCCGGTGTTAACTGGGTTACTAGTCAACCCTACCGACCTGCCGTTGCAAACATGAGTTTAGGGGGTGGTGCATCATCTGCGCTGGATGCGGCGGTTTTGAACTCTATCAATTCCGGCATCACTTATGCCATTGCTGCTGGCAACAGTAATACAAATGCCTGTAATGACTCACCGGCACGAGTCGCCTCAGCACTCACCGTCGGAGCGACGACATCCTCCGATGCTCGCGCAAGCTATTCCAATTATGGAAGTTGCCTGGACCTGTTTGCGCCGGGTAGCAGCATTAAATCGGACTACTTCTCCAGCAATACGGCGACAAGCACCTTGAGCGGTACTTCCATGGCGGCACCTCATGTTGCAGGTGTTGCCGCGCTCTTCCTCGGAGCAAACATCGGTGCCACTCCCGACCAAGTTTCGACAGCCCTCTTACAGAACAGCACAACAAACAGGGTCATATCTCCTGGCACTAGCTCCCCAAATCGGTTGCTATACACAGGGTTAACAGGCGCGGTGACACCGGATACCACGAAACCCAGTGTCACCCTAGCAAATCCTACCAGCGGTTTAACTCTAACGGGATCCATCCAGTTTGCGGCTACTGCGTCTGATGAACCGGCCGGTTCTGGAATCTCCAAGGTGGAGTTCTTCGTCGATAACAACAGCGCGGGTATCGATACAAGTACCCCATATTCAATCTCGTGGAACTCTTCTTCAGTAACGAATGGCTCACATGATTTTTCTGCCGTCGCCACCGATGTTGCAGGGAATGTGAGTACTCCCAGTATTGTAAGTGCCAATACATCAAACCAGGTAAGCTCACCTACCTGTTCAGTGTCCTCCCAAGGGCTGCTTAATGGCGGGTTTGAGTCGGGGAAAGCATCTTGGACCGCCACGAGCGGAATCATCAACAACAGCTCATCGGCTCCCGCCCGCACGGGCTCATGGAAAGCCTGGATAAATGGGTATGGCAGAAGCAATACAGGTACGCTTTACCAACAAATAAGCATCCCCGCCGACGCGTGCTCGGCTACATTTAACTTCTGGCTATATATATTTAGTAGCGAATTAAGATCCGCAGGAACTAATGACCAGCTTGTCATCACTGTGAGCAACACATCCGGTAGCGTTTTGGGGACCCTAGCGACTTACTCAAATCAAAACGTAACAAGCTCTTATGTTAAGAGAAGCTTCGACTTATCAATTTACAAGGGGCAAACCATCCGGTTGGGATTTGTTGGTACCGAAAACAGATCTCGCGCCACGAGTTTCCTTATCGACGATGCAGAACTGAATATCGTTCGCTGACAACACACCACTCGACAGCCTACCCCTCGTATTCCCAGAGGGGTAGGCTGACGTGTTTCATGTGTCCTAATCTGATTGCCCGTAATGATGGACACACTCACATCAAATGCCGTAGGCCTTGCATTCAAGCAGGGCTTCCAGCGCCCGTAAAGTGCTGCGGTTGCGACGCCCAAGGAACGATTGAATGAACGCTTTGGAAAATGAATTGGCGCTGCTGCTGGTGGACTCTCTTAATCTGGAGATGGCAGCCAGCGACATCGATCCGCAAGCGCCCCTGTATCAGGAGGGTCTGGGGCTTGACTCTATTGATCTGCTTGAATTGTCGGTGGTGATATCGCGGCAATATGGTTTCCAGATCAAATCCGATGACCCCGATATCACGCACCTATTTTCATCCCTGAGCGCCCTCGCCGAGGGAGTGGCCGCGCGCCGGACCGTCTGAGATGACTTCCAGGAAAGTCACGCTGACCACCTGCCTGGCCGTGGCCTTTCCCTTGCTGTCTTACGCATTGCTGAAAGCCCAAGTGTTGCCCACTCATTGGCTCGGCATGCCAGATGGTCTGTTGGCGATCGGGCTGTTGATGGGCCTGGGTGTCCAGGCACGTCCGGGCATTCGCTGGAGTCTGGCCATGATCACCGTGCTTGTGTTTCTGTGGGGTTTTGTCCTGAACCCACAACTGGGTCTGTCGATCATGCCGGCTGTGGTGAATCTTCTGCTGGCGCGATTGTTTCAGATGACGCTGGAGCAAGGCTCGGAACCGCTGATTTCCCGCATTGCCCGAATCGCTCGCCGGGAGGGCCCGTTGCCGAATGAACTGGCGACGTATACACGGCGACTGACAGCGGTCTGGGCTATTTTTTTTCTGGCGTTGTCCTTCAGCTCCCTGCTGCTGGCCGCGTTTGCGTCCCTTGAAACCGTCATGCTCTTTGCCAATACACTGAACATGATCTTCATTGGCCTGTTTTTCGTGATCGAAAATCTGTACCGTCGGTTTCGCTATCGCCACTATTCGCACACCCCGCTGCGGCAGCTGCTGGGGACCATCGCCATTCATGGCTGGCAGGCGAATCGGGAAGAGGCCAGACCCGAGGACCCGCCCCCGGGGCGAACTGGACAGACTGATTCTTGATGCACTTCTCAATTCCTCATACTCACCCTGCGTTGGCGGGTCACTTTCCCGGACGCCCTGTTGTCCCCGGAGTGTTGATTCTGGAGACCGTATTGGCGGCGGCCAGGCAGCAGGAAGAACAGCAAATCCAGGGGGTCACTCAAGCCAAATTCATCTCGGTTTTGCTGCCCGATGAGCCCTGTGTCATCACGCTCAGCCGTTCCAGTCAGGGTCTTCGCTTCACCTGTGCTGTCGCGGACCGCATGGTGGCAACTGGCCTCCTGCGGCTGGCCGACAATCTGCCATGACCTCGACCTGGCAAAGCCTTCCGGAGCGGAGCAATACCTTCTGGCTGCAGACCATTACCTGGATTGCCCTGCGATGCGGCAGAGGGATTTCACGGCTGTTGCTCTACCCCATCACCGCCTATTTCCTGATTTTCCAGAACCGGACCCTGCCCGCTTCCCGGCGTTATTTGCACACCGTGTTGAATCGCAAACCCGATTGGCGCGATATCTTCCGGCAATACCACACCTTTGCCTGCACCTTGCTGGATCGCCTGTTTGTGCTTTCCGATCAGGACCACCGGCTGGCTATTCAGGTGCATGGACTGGATGTATTGGAGCGTTATGCTTCCCATGCAAAAGGTTGTCTGCTTGTCGGTTCTCACCTGGGCAGCTTTGAGATCATTCGCGCCGTGGGACGCACTCGGCGCGGATTGCGGGTCAAGGCCTTGATGTACGCGGAAGCCACCCCCCAGATCACTCGGCTTTACCGAAGCCTCAATCCTACCCTGCATGAGGACATCATCCCGGTGGGTGGTCCAGCCACACTGGTCGGGCTGGATGGATTTGTTGCTGCAGGTGGACTGCTGGCCCTGCTGGGCGATCGCTGCGTCACGGGGGACAAGCGTCTGCAGTGCGATTTTTTTGGGGAACCGGCCTGGTTTCCGCAAACACCCGTCGTGTTGTCACAGATATTGAAGGTGCCGATGGTTTTTTTTGTATGTCTTCACACCGGCTGGGGGCGTTACGAGGTTTACTTTGAGGAACTCGCCAGCTACCGGCCGATAGCCCGGGCGGAACGGCCCACAGAGGCGCAAAAGGTCATGCAGCGTTATGCCGATCGTCTGCAACACTATTGTCGAAAGGCTCCGTACAACTGGTTTAATTTTCATGATGTCTGGCAGGCCCATGAGCCCTGACCCCCGCGCGGCCCCGGGGCGAGCAAGCGCTTGGCTCATCGGGCTTACACTGGCCAGCCTGTTGCTTTACTGCGTAATCGTACCGGCCAGGGATGCAACCCCATCCATGAGCGGCTCTCCAACCCTGCCAACGCTATTCTCCCGGCTTGCCCATCGCCCGGAAACCCGGGTGCGTTTTGTTGAAACCAAAACCCTCAGCGTGCTTACCCAGCCGATCAGGCAGGAAGGAATACTTGAATTTCGGCCGCCCAACACCCTCGCCAAGCATGTCGATAAACCACTGGAAGAGCACTACGTGATCGAGGGTTCCAGTGTGACAATCAGCAAGCCCGGCGAAGCATCCCCGCTACAGCTGAATCTCGGCGACTACCCGGCATTACAGGCATTCGCTGAAGGACTCCGCGCACCACTGGCCGGTGACCTTGAGACTCTGCAGCGCTACTGGACACCCAGCCTGGGCGGTTCATGGCGGCGGTGGGTGCTGATTTTGACGCCCGCAAGCCCCGAGCTCGCCACCCTGATCCGCAGCGTGCGACTGGAAGGGCAGGATGACCGCCTGACCCGCATGACCCTGGAGGAAACCGGCGGCGACCGATCGACACTCGACCTCATGCGGACGCCATGACCTCGCGCTGGACGGCAATCCCCTGGCTGCTCTGGCTGGCGGTGGCCAGCTGGGTATTGCTTTGCCGCACACCCATCACGACTGACCTGACTTTTTTTCTGCCGCGCAACGCCGGAATGCTGGACAGTATTCTGGTCCAGCAGATGCGTGAAGGCCCGGCTTCGCGTTTGTTGATGGTCGCGATTGAAGGAGGCGATGAAGCCCAACGCGCGGAGGCCAGTCGGCAACTCACCGAGCGTTTGCGATCCCGCCCGGAGTTTGAATCGGTCACCCATGGCGCAGAACCTCGGCTGCTGGCCAATCTCGAACAGCGACTTTTCCCTTACCGCTACTCGCTCAGCCCGGCCGTCCAGCCGGGACATTTTGACTCCCCTGCCCTGCGTTCGGCCTTGATGCAACGACTGGATGAACTGGCGTCGCCCGCGGGAGCCTTTCAGAAATCCTGGCTGACCCGTGATCCAACCGGTGAATGGCGCTATTTACTGAACCATTGGATGGAGACGGCGGGGCCTTCGGTCCGGAACGGTGTATGGGTTTCCCGGGATGGTCAGCGTGCGCTGCTGCTGGCAAAAACCCGCGCCTCAGGCTTCGATCTGGATGCCCAGGCCAAGGCCCAGCAACAGGTACGGGAAAACTTTCAAGCGGTGGCTGATCACCCTGACCTCCGGCTGATCCTTGGTGGTCCCGGCGCGCTCAGTGTGGAGGCCAATGCCCGAATCACCGAGGATGCGACCCGACTGTCATTGATCAACGGCGTGTTGATCATGGCGCTGATTTTTGCCGTCTACCGTTCATTGCGAGTGCTGGGTCTGGGCCTGATCCCGCTGATAACCGGGGTCATGACCGGCGCCGCTGCCACCAGCCTGATCTTCGGCCAAGTGCATGGCATCACCCTGGGCTTCGGCGCCACGCTGGTCGGTGTCGCAGCCGATTTTCCTAATCACTTTTTCACGCATCTGAATCGCCACGAATCACCGGAACGGGCCATGAACAGGATCTGGCCCACCCTCAGGCTCGGCTTGCTAACCAACATCGCCGGTTTTTCCGCCATGCTCTTCTCCGGGTTTGCCGGTCTCAGCCAACTGGCTGTTTTTGCCAGTGCGGGTCTGTTGGCCGCCGGATTGGCGACACGCTGGGTGTTACCGCCCTTGTCGGGCACCGGCGTGCAACTTCCCGCCTGGGTGGAACATGGTTCCAGCATCAAGATGCCAGCCCACTGGCCGTCATGGGGGCGCGGTACACCCCCGGTCATGACCGTGATGCTAATCGGGATTTTTCTCGCTTCGGGCCATCCGCTCTGGAATGACGATGTCGCGGCGCTCAATCCGGTGCCAGCGGCGAGACAGAAACTGGACGAGGCCCTGCAACGGGATTTCAACGCGCCCGATCTTGGAAAGCTGATCGTGATCACATCCCCCGATATGGAATCGGTGCTGCAGGTTTCCGAATCACTGACCCCGACTCTGGAGGATTTACAGCAGCAAAAGGCTTTTGCCAGCTTTGATCTGGCGGCCCGCTACCTGCCCAGTCAATCACTTCAGCGGCTGTGTTTGGCCGCACTGCCCGATGCAGACACCTTGGAATCAAACCTGAGACAGGCTCAGCAAGGACTGCTCTTCAAAAAAGATATCTTTGACCCTTTTGTTCAGGAACTCACCAAAGCGCATCAAAGAGGACCTTTGCAGCGCAGTGATCTCGACGGAACCCCGCTGGCTGACCGTGTTGCTGGTCTGCTCCTGCCATTGCAGCAAGGCTGGGCGGCGCTGATACCGTTGTCGGGGATCGCAAATGAGAGTGCCATCCACAAGCGACTCGAGTCCTTTCGAGAAAAGGGTGTCCATTTTGTCGACCTCAGGGAGGAATCAAGTCGGTTAATGCGGGATTATCGCCAGGAAGCCCTGCGCTTACTGGCGATTAGCCTGGCGGTGATCGTGGGACTGTTGGCACTCGGATTACGTAGTGGGCTGGAAGCCCTGCGGGTATTTTTTCCGGTACTGGCGGCCACCGTCTGTACGGCTATCCTCATGGCGTTGCTGTTTGATGGCCTGAATCTCTACCATCTGGTTTCGCTGTTATTGGTCACCGGGCTCAGCCTGGATCAGGCGCTGTTCTTCAATCGGGATGCCGCAGAGCCTGAAGAAAGACGGCGAACCTTGCTCTCGCTATTGGTCTGCAGTACCAGTGCGGTGTTGGCCTTCGGTACGCTGGCCTTTTCCGAAACCAACATCCTCCGTGCCATCGGCACGACGGTCGCGGTGGGCGCCATCCTGGCCATTGGCTTTGCCGCCTTGCTGGCACAAAGATCCCGGAGTTCGCGATAATCACCCGCCTATGCTGCCTGCCAACCCACCCAGCGACTTAGGCGAATCCATCAGGGCCGTCCGTCCCATGAGCCCAGTCAGCCTCCGGGCCTATACCCTGATCAATGCACTGGGTGCCGGCCGTGAGGCCACGCTAGCGGGCCTGCGCCAACAAACCTCCGGGCTCAGACCCTGCGATTTCCTGGACGTGGACATTCCCACCTGGATCGGTCGGGTTGCCGGGGTTGAGTCGGAACCGCTGCCACCCGCGCTGAAGTCGTTCGAATGCCGCAACCACCGGCTCGCCTTCATGGCCCTGCAGCAGGATGACTTCATGGCTACCGTGGCCAGAGCCGCACAACGCTTCGGGGCGGGGCGGATAGCCGTCATCATCGGCACCAGCACTTCCGGCATCCTGGAAACCGAGCGGGCTTATCGGGCCCGCGAGCCTTCGAGTGGAAGACTCCCGCGCGATTTTCGCTATCGGCATACGCAAAATACTTTTGCCCCAGCCGATTTTGTCCGCACTGCTCTCGGTCTCACGGGCCCGACGCTCACGATCTCAACGGCCTGCTCATCCAGCGCCAAGGTATTTGCCAGCGCCGCCAGAATGCTGGAAGCCGGCTGGTGTGATGCGGCGGTCGTGGGCGGTGTGGATAGCCTATGCAACACCACGCTGTATGGATTCAACTCGCTGGAACTGGTGTCCGATGAACCCTGTCGCCCGGCTGATCGCGATCGCAAAGGCATTTCCATCGGCGAAGCCGCCGGGTTTGCACTCCTTGAGCGCAGCCGTACCGATGACGAACACCCCGCCCTCTTGGGTTACGGGGAAAGCGCGGACGCCTATCACATGTCTTCCCCACACCCCGAGGGACTGGGTGCCGCCGCCGCCATGAGGCAATGTCTGGCACGTGCCGGATTGCATCCGGATGCCGTCGACTTCACCTTTCTGCACGGCACCGCCACCCGAACCAACGACACTGCCGAGGATCATGCCATTGTCAACGTTCTGGGCGAGAATGCCCCTTGTGCGTCGGTCAAGGGCTGGATCGGCCATACCCTCGGCGCAGCCGGCGTCATGAACGCCCTGATGGCCTGTATTTGTCTGGAAGAAGGCTTCACGCCCGCAAGTCTGAACACGGGGACGGTCGATCCCGACTTCAAAAGCCGGATCATGCTTGAACCGGGACAACGAAGTCTGCGTACCGTACTCAGCAACGCCTTTGGTTTCGGCGGCAGCAATGCCAGCCTTTTGCTGGGATGGCCTGGTCGGTCAAGCCAATGAAACCTGTGATCGTCTCAGGCATCGGGCTGATGGCACCCGGGCTGCATGGCTGGTCGGCCAGTCGTGAGATTCTGGCCGAAATCGTTCCCTATGTACCCACCGAATGTCCCAAGCCAGTCGGTACCTGCCTGCGCGCGGCCGAACGTCGCCGCGCCACTTCGGTGACCCGACTGGCCCTGGATGTCGCCAGCGAGGCGTTGGGAAATACCCAGCCATCCAGGGTGACATCGATATTCACATCCTCGGGGGGAGAGGTCGAGATCATCCATGGCATCTTCGAGCAGCTTGCAAGCGAGGATCGCAGACTTTCTCCCACCGCTTTCCATAACTCGGTCCATAATGCGGCCGCGGGTTATTGGAGCATCGCCAGCGGCTCACACCACAGCGCAGACAGTCTCTGCGCCTATGACGACAGTTTCGGCACGGGGCTCGGTGAGGCACTTCTTCGCTGTGCCGGCGGTGAGCGCGATGTCCTGCTGGTCGCAATAGACTTGCCGCCGCTCTTCCCCATCGCCGAATTCAGACAAGTCACCCAGCCCTTTGCGGTAGCCCTGTTACTCAACGCCTTCGACGAATCAGCAAAACTGGCTCGGCTCGCGGGTCAGTATGCACCGACCCCTCCAGCCTCAGTCGCCCTGGACGAACCGGCGCTCGATAGCCTGAGGCTTGCCAACCCCACAGCAAGGAGTCTTTCGCTGCTGATGGCCATTGCCGCCGGTCGCCGGGAATCCTTGAACCTGGGCTACGGGATGGGCGGGTCCATGATGCTCGAGGTCGAGCCATGCCGCTGAACCATTCGGCCATCGCCGAGCTGATTCCCCATGCCGGTGAGATGGTGCTGCTGGATCGGGTCATCGGCCATGAGGCGAAGAGCCTGCATGCCACGAGCGCCAGTCATCGCCGGACTTCGAATCCCCTGCGTCACGAAGACCGCCTCCCGGTCAGTGCCGGGATCGAATACGCCGCTCAGGCCACCGCCATTCATGGCGCCCTGATCGCCGATTCAAATACGGGTCCGAGACAGGGGTTTCTAGCGCTGATGCGTGATGTCCAGTGGCACGTTGACCGACTGGATGACATTGACTGCGACCTGGATATCCGTGTCACGCTGCTGACCAACCAAACCGGCAGCGTGATGTATGAGTTTCAGCTGTCCGCCAACGATTCGACGCTCATGTCGGGGCGGCTGGCGGTTTTCTTCCCCGAACAGGAGCCGCGCGCATGAAACATGCATTGGTTACCGGCGGTAGCGGTGCGCTGGGCGCAGCCATCAGTCGGGCACTGGCGAGCGAAGGATTTCACGTACTGGTTCATGCTAATCGACGCCTGGAAGAGGCCGCGAATGTGGCCGAGGCCATCCGCGCCGCCGGCGGCACAGCGCAGGCACTAGCGTTCGATGTGACTGATGGGGAAGCCTGCCAGCAGGCACTCGAGATACTCGTTGAAGCACAGCCGATTCAGGCGCTGGTCAACAATGCCGGTATTCATGACGACGCGCCACTGGTGGGTATGAGCCGCGATCAATGGGATCGAGTCATCGACGTCTCCCTAAACGGGTTTTACAACGTCACGCGGCCATTACTGATGCCCATGATGCGCACGCGCTGGGGACGGATCATCAACATCGCTTCCGTCGCCGGCGTCACCGGCAATCGGGGACAGGCCAACTACGCCGCCGCCAAGGCCGGCTTGATCGGCGCCAGCAAGTCACTGGCGATGGAAATGGCCAGCCGCAATGTGCTGGTGAATGTGATTGCACCAGGCATCATCGAATCCGCGATGAGCAAAGAGGCTTTCGATGCGGGGCGGATCGCCCAACTGGTTCCCATGAAGCGTGCCGGTCGTCCCGAGGAAGTGGCCTCACTCGTCGCTTTTCTCGCATCCGACAAGGCGTCCTACATCACGGGTCAGGTATTCGGCGTGAATGGTGGCATGGTGTGATGTCGTCACCGCCGAACGGGTTGGAGACCCTGCTGCTGTTCACCCTGCTTCAATTGATTCTTATCATTCTGGCGGCCAGATTGATCGGCTGGCTGTTTCAGCGCCTGCAGCAACCGCGGGGAGTGGGCGAGATCGTGGCGGGATTGCTGCTGGGCCCGTCGTTGTTCGGGACACTGGCCCCGGAGACGTTTCACTGGCTGTTCCGCTCAATCAATGGCACGCCGCTGACCATCATGAGCCAGATCGGACTCATCCTGCTGATGTTCCAGGTGGGGATGGAATTCGACTTCTCGCAACTGGGCAATCGCGCCAACCGGCGCATCACCGGGGCCGTGACCGCCGTGGGCATTCTGTTGCCATTCATGCTGGGTTTCGGCTTCGGCCAGGTCTCGGCACCCTGGCTGGCGCCGGGGATTTCACACTTGGCTTACAGCCTGTTCATCGCCATTGCCTTTTCGATTACGGCAGTGCCGATCCTGGGTCGCATCCTGATGGAATTCGGCCTGACCCGTCACCGACTCGGCGTCATCACCATCGCGGCGGCGGCCGCCAACGATGCCATCGGATGGGTACTGCTGGCCGTGGTCGCCGCCGTGGCGTCCAGCCAGTTTTCCTGGCCCATCCTGATCCGGCAAGTCGCCCTGTTGATCACTTATCTGCTGGCATCCTGGGTCATCGTCCGTCCCCTGCTGCATCAATTAGTCCGCCAGTTTCCGATCCACGAAGAAAAGTTGCCTCAGGATCTCCTGGCCTTGTTGTTGGCGATCGTCTTTGCCTCGGCAACAGTCACCAGTCAGCTGGGAATTTTTGCCATCTTTGGCGGATTTACCGCCGGAGTGCTGCTGCATGATCGTCATGCCCTGGTGACCGCCTGGCGAAATCGGGTCGAGGATCTGCTGGCTGTTTTCTTTCTTCCGATTTTCTTCACCTATACCGGCTTGCGGACCGATATCGGCAGTCTCGCCACGGCCGATCAGTGGCTATGGTGCGGCGCTTTGATTGCGCTGGCTACCCTGGGCAAGTTCGGGGGCTGCTATCTGGCCGCACGGGCGAGCGGAATGAACCGAGCCGAATCACGCTGCATCGGTGTGATGATGAATACCCGCGCACTGATGGAACTGATCGTCATCAACCTGGGACGGGACATGGGTGTCATTCCGGCCGAGGTGTTCACCATGCTGGTGCTCATGGCCGTCATCAGCACCCTGCTGACTTCGCCGGGCTTGCGGCGTTGGTTGCCGGAAGCAGGAATAACCGACACGCCGGGAAGATCTGCACCACTGACTCACCACCGCACGTCTTAACCCAGCCGGACAACAGATTGGGTGAGTCAGATTGTCGGCTGTCCTCACACGTTTTCGTAAATCGCCTCGCTCGCGATCGTGAGTTCCACGCTCCTGAAGTGGACTGGCACGCCAGGATTGTATTCGAACAATACCCAATGGTTGTCGGCATCGCGCCAGAATGTTTCGACCCGCCGCTTGATCGGATGAATCAGAACGTACTCCTGCAACGTTTCAAAGCGACGATATTTCTCGAACTTATCCCCACGATCGTAGGCTTCGGTGGAATCCGATAAAACTTCGATAATCAGACTGGGCTCGCAGAGATAGCGCTCGGCCTGATGATCCGCGGGCGAACACGAAACGAAGACATCGGGGTAAAAGAAAGCATCCGCCGCTTCCAGACGGAGCTTCATGTCCGCCATATAGGCACGACAGGGTTTGCCGCGGAGATGCTGCAATAGCGCGGCGAAAACATTTCCGGCGACCGTTGCATGCTGTCGCGTAGAGCCCACCATGGAAAAAATTTCACCCGCGATAAACTCATGCTTGCCCGGCTGCCCCTGTTCCCATTCAAGAAACTCATCGGCGGCCATTTTTTTAACGGTTGCTGGGTTAGCCATAGGAGATCTCAAAAGATTACGTGGGCTTGAATTTAATCACAGCCAGGGGAATCAGGCTTTCCTCATCACTTCCATCAACGCCTGACGCGACAGCTTGCCTGTCTCACTCCGCGGCAATCGATCCAATTTGTGAACCGCCCTGGGGACAAAGGCGGCATCGAGTTCCGTCCTGAGCGCTTCCAGTATTGTATGGTTACTCAGGGTCGGCGCGACCACAAAGACGACGAGACGTGTGGTGCCGATCTTGGTATCGTCCGGCAGAAAAAAGACACCGTCCTCTACGCCTGGAATAGCCAGCAAAACATGGTTCAAAGCCGAGAGCGATGTCCGCTTGCCGGCGATATTGATCAGGTCAGACGAGCGGCCCTCCAAAGTGAAATGCCGTTCATCGATGATGCTCAAGGCATCATTCAGCAACACCGGCATTGGTAGGTAGGGCGCCACTACGAAATGAGTTCGACCCGACTCCTGTTGCAGTTCGAGCGACTCGAACAAGCACCAGCTCTCCGCTTGGACGGGTCGGCGTCCGGCCAGGGACCCGGACTCGGTGCAGCCATAAATTTCCAACAACGGGGCTTCAAATCGCTGCTCGCAGATCCCGGCCAGTGCGGCATCGAGTGGCGAGGTCGCAGACACGAGAAAGTCCATCGGCGGCAGGCTCAATTCACTGCGAATCAGTGCGCGCAAGTGGACAGGCGTCGTGACCAGGATGCGGGGCCGACGGACCGTGGCCAGCATCTCGGCAATATCCGCCGGATAGAAGGGCTTGGCCGATTGCAGCACCGCCCCACGGCACAAGGGCAGCAGGATACTGAGCTCGAGACCATACATGTGTTGCGCGGGAACGGTGGCGAGGATAGCCACCCCCGCCATGCTCCCCAGAAAGGTGTCGATCAGCCGGGCGCTTTCGCAGAGCGCGCCCCAGGTTTTCACATGCGCTTGCGGGACACCCGTACTGCCCGACGTAAACCCGATGATTGCCGTTTGCTTCGGTTTGATATCGAGGCAATTTTGATGGTTAGTCGCAATATGGTTGGGTCTTGCCACGCGCCAACTTGACGCCACCGGCTCAGCGAGCCGTTCGGTCAATATTACGGCGCCCGGATAGTCCCGTTCCAGCTGTAGCAAATGACGCCGACTCCGATCCGGCGGCAACAAGGTCACGAAGCCCCGAATCAGGCTCGCAGCGAAGCCCAGACTGAAGTGATAGCGATCTTCACACAGGTTGATGACGTAGTGGCCATCCGGCAACTCGCTGGCTACAACCTTGGCTTCGGCGAGAAACTGACCCCAGCTGACGGATTCACCCTGGACTTGGGCGAACAGGGCATCAGGCGATCTCGAATGCAAAACGGCAGAAAATGAAAAGTCGCTTGCGGAAATCAGCGTAGCTGCAAGCCGGAGGACGCGGCTTCATCCGCCGCAATCCCATCCATCCAGGGCGTGGCAATACCGGCCTCCCGTGCGTGTTTCAAGGCACGCCGCAGCCGGACAGGCGCCGAGCGTCCCATGCAGATATGCTGCGGATCGCCATCGAAGCCTTCCAGCATGCCGGTCATCAACCGCTCTCTGGGCAAGAGCTGCCCGGCCAACCATGCCTGAATGGCCAGGACTTCCCCCGCCACGCCTTCGGCCAGTTCGCGGTGATGCTGCCATAACTCGCTAACGGTGCCACCTGAGCGCATGCCCGCGATATTGATGGTCAGGATATAGAGGTTCTTGCGCACCATCTGGTACAGCAAATCGGTATCCGGGATTTCCCAGCACGGCACATCGATGATCTGCAGCGAGCGAATGACCAGACCAGCCTGAGGCCCTGCCACCGGCGTTGGCAACACGGATACAAAGGGTCGGCCCTTTTTCTTGTCGAACCAGACGACAATCACGGTCGGATCGACCAGCCCGTGTCGCTGCCAATCACGCGGCATCAACTCGTTCTGCAGCAGTGCCAACCGGGATCGCCAGGCAACGGGTACCCCGGTCAGTACTGGATCGAGATCATCCTCGCCTACGGCTACCAGCACCAGTTCGGGATCGGTGACTTCCGGCGCTATCCTCTCCAGCGACTGCCCGCGCAGGACCGGATAGACGGGAAAACCCAACTTGAGGAACCCGCGGGCAAACAACTCGCCCATTTCCCCCATACCGATGATGATGACTGGTTTGTGCATCAGACTATTCTAACCGAGTGAGACTTGTGTCTCGAAAGCAAGCCTCCAACAAAAATCGGGGGCCAAAGCCCCCGATTGTTTAACTTACAGTTTGGTCTGGTTTGACTTAACCCTTCCGGTTGATTCTCCGCTGGTAGAACCCGACCGAACCCAACATAAGCAGAGCCATCATCACTTTTGCCCATTCAGAAAGTGTTGGAATCGGATTGGGGAGAACGATTCGCTCAGCAACCAGCTTAAGCAACTCCCAACCACCATCGGGTAGGCCATCGGTTGTCGATGTCATCAGATTCATGGGATTCGCCGTTCCAATGAAAAGTCCATGATTGTGACCAATCATTGTCCTGAACCCATAATTCAGGTAGTTGCCCAAGCCGTCATTGCTGATGGTCGCAGCGGGTGTGTTGAGGTTACTGAACCGCATCAAATCCGCACCTGGGTTAAAAATTGAATTTCGAGCGTCCCCCAATGATTGACGGATGACACTCAAATAGTCTCCATGACTATCCAGCATCTCCGCTGCTTGAGGCGAACTGTTTCTGATCTGTCCCAACCACTCGTCCAACTGACTCGTGGTAGTGGGCAGCTGCAGGTCCAATTCAGTCAAAAAGCCCTGCTCCAGCAAGTAGCTCCAGTCCATGGTCCCGACAAACAACCCACCGCCGGAGACTGCCATTGTCCAAGTGTAGTTATTGAAGGGATTGTTGAAACCAGAAAGACCTAATTGGGGTGTTAATCCACTTTTATTCACAACAAGCTGCCACTCCTTTGAATTGGGATTGAACGCCGGAAGAGTCTCCTGCCCATAAAGCAGTCTTATCGAAGATGGTTGCTCATTTGCTTCCAAGCCAGTGGCACTGAATATGGCGATTGCACGTTGGGTACCCAACAATGCAACAAATCTCTGCAGATTAGCCTGCTCTGTTGGAAGGCTATTGTAGTAATCGGCCCAAGTTCTCAGTTGCATTGCAGTGGCCACCCCAGGGACATGCATGGTTCCCCAGGTCAGTTGACCATCGAAGGAAGCCAAAGCACCCCCACCATAGCTAGCTGCGATCAACAAATCTGGCTCGTACTGCCTGACGTCCCAAATCTTGACCAACGCGGAGTTGGATTGCGGAAGCCCAGCTGCGAGCGGGAGTAATGGCGATTCGAATACCCCGGCATAGGTCGTTAGATAAGGATTGATAGTGTTCAGGTAGGGCCATGTCGCCACGAATATCCGACCCGCATGCTCCACCAACTCGGCCCCTTCGGAAGGAAGTGTGCCCACCACCACGTAGGTGAAGGGTGATTCAACTGATCCTGTCCATCGGATCAGTGCACCAGTCCCTCCCTGTACGCCCACCGTTGTATAGAGTTCACGCTTCGCGACTATCCACTTACGGATGTTGTTGAAAGCAGGATAGTTGCTCGAGCTGATGAAAGCTCGTGTTTCAGCATTAAAAGCAAAAACATTCAGTCCCTGCCCGGGAATCATGGATGGGCCCGCCAAAAGGACGACCCCGTTATGAGAACCGGCGGAACGCAGTCCTATCGTTTGGGATAGACGCGTTTGAGAGGCCGGGTCCATGGTCGCTCCGGCATTTACCAGCTTTCCGCCACCTACCGGAATCCTTAGAATCTGTGAAGGTCGCCAGTCACCAAGAGTAGCCGGCAAGAATGGAGCAACATCTGCGCGGTATCCGCTTTGACCAAACTCACAAACCCACGAAGGTGTCATGTATGGGTCTGTTCGTCCAAGATAGGTGCCCTCCACGAGGCAATTCACATTGGCCGCAGTGCCCATCCAGAGATCACGTTCAGTTTCTGCAAGCCCCCAAACATAGGCTTGATTGACTTTTGGCTGGCGTCCCGGCTCACAACCCGTTTGTCCTATCGCCTGGTATGAAGCGCCAATGCCGCCGAAACATTCGTCGGGACTTGCCGTTGCCATCCTGGCCACGGTGTACTGAGGTGAAGTCGCAGAAAAAACTTCCTGAGGGGCTATTGCCATAGCCATCAGGGCGGCAACAGCAAAATTTCTAAAGGACATCAAAGCACCGTAAATTGGTAAAAATGGCCCGATTCAACTGAAAAGGGTAGGCGAATGGTCATGGAAACAACCGATGGTCAGCCCCTCAGATTACCCGAGGATTTTCGTATTAAGCTACAGCTCAGATACTTGAATGCTATTCGAAGTAGCTCATGATTGCGATAAAGAAATTCAGGTCGCTATCGATACTAATTCTGTCTAAATGGCAAGATAGGTTCTTTTGTCGACCTCAAGGCAAAACAACATTTGCTGACCGTGAAACTTGGTCGAGTCATTCCAGCCCCACCCGATCCACCACGCCGGCATCACAGTTATCAAAGGCCGGGGAGGAAAGGTCCAGGGCGTCTTTCAGTGGGGTCGTATCGTAGAGGGGCTGCTTGAGCTTGATGCGAATTTCGCTGATGAGCTGCCGTTGCCCGTCCCGACTACAGCGAACCCCCAGTGCCTGACCGGTTCCTTTGCCAAAGCTCGCTTCGAAGGCGGATTTGAGTTCGCGAGCCGACATGGGCTCACCCAAGTGGGTTGCCAGGGTGTCGCGAAGTTTTGATTGATTGACCTGCTCAAGCAAGGATAGGCCGGTGCGGAAATAAGTGTCTGGGTCGCTGCCAAAACAGCTTCCATGGCGGATCCACTCATGGCGTTCCAGGGCGGATGCCGTCCCCGGCATGGCCTGATTCAGGCGATCGTTCGTGGCCGGTTGCAGGTTCAGCCGGGGCAACGCGTCCCAGCGTCGCCCCTCGTCGGTGGCGCGATCCTGCGGTGAGACCTGACAGTATTCACGCCCCTGAGGTTGCGGCCAGAGCCCGTGCAGACTGAAGTGATCGGCATCAAATCGGGAAACCGTCTGCGACCGACATTCGGGCTTTTCTGGCTTGCTCTCGCAGAAAGCGGGTTGCCAGCTGAGCGAGAGCAGTAGCTTGCCAGCTTTGCGGCCGGTAGAGGATATGGGCGGCGCGGATGGATTCTCTTGTGCCGGCATCCCGGTATTCTGCAACTGTCCGCACGACAGACGAACCCAGCGCAATTCCGGCTTGCCACCCGGTACCCGCACCTGCAGGAAGTCGCCGCTTTGCCGGTTCAATCCGACGGCCTGATAACGATCCCCCTTGCGCAGCCGGGTCGCATCCGGGGGACGTTGGATTCCCACGGTCGCCGGGCAATCCTCCTGGGCCAGAAACTGGCTCTCTATGGGCTCGAAGGCTCCGACAGAGGAGCCGCTCAACAGGCCCAGGGCAAAAAGGAAAAAACAAGCACAGCGGGTCATTAAAATCCTTGCGAGATTATTTTTTGGGCTCGCCAAAACTCATGTCAATCGACCAGCTTGAGGCCGGGTGGCAGCGCTTCCCCGAAAATGCGTTGTTCATCGGCTTCATTAAGCGCCTGATATTCGCCCACCATGGAAGACCAGGATTCCGGGGCCTTGCCGATGCGCAGTGCATCAATGACCCGCTGACGCAAGGCCGAATCAATGTCCCGTTGCCGATCGCCACTCATCCGCGACAGCAGCGTAGCGGCAAATGCGGCATGGGTGTCCTTGCGAAAGTCGCGCTGAAGAATCCATTCCAGCCAGCACTCAACCTGGTCTTTCGGCACCACCGCATGGGCGCTGCCATGCCAGGGCACCCGCCCGCCGACGCGGCCCAGCGCCCACCAGCTGCCGATCGGTTCACCGGCCTTGTCGAGCCGCTGCCGGAGCCAATCCCCCACGGCTACCTTGGTGTCGACGGGCAAGCGCTCGAGCACAGCCACCAGCCGCACCATGTCCTCATAACTGCGTTTTTTCGCCAGTGCCGGTAGATTGCCACGGCGGGCGGTTTCGGGATTGATGTAGGGAGCGATCTCCTCGAATACGGCGATCTGCTCGGCCTCACCCAGCCCGCCGGCAACCCGGCGCCAAAGCGTCCACCATTCGGACCAGTTCCGGGTTTCGTGGACGAACTGCAGCCCTTGAGAAAAGATGCCGAACAACTGCGAAACACGCCAGTCATCCAGCGGATAGCCAAAACCGGGACGCAGACAGTAACCGACCAGACTGAACCAGACCCGTTCGTGATCGGCACTGCGACGGCGGTGCAGCAACCCATCCAGCAAGGCCGCGAAAAGTTCGCGAAGCAACGGCGTCTCCCAATTACTTCGTGGGCCCAGGATTTTTTCCAGATCGTTACGGAGTGACTTGATGGCCTTGGGGTCGCTCGCCTTGGCTTTCTTGCCAAAAACCTGAGTGATCTTTTGCAGTGCCTCTGACAGGCGAGGGTGGCGACTCGGTTCACCCAGGGTCATCGGTTGTGCCCGGCCTCGCAGCTGAAATTCGATATCCCAACGCCGACTGGAATCCTCCACCGCCACGCACTGAAGTTTCAGGGTCCCGATCTCGCTGAGCGATGCCACGACCCGCACGCTCTGTTCGGAATATCCAGGAGCATGGGTAGCATCCAGGACCACCGCCAAAGGCGGCAGAATCTGGAAGCGGTCTTCGTCCAGACCGACCAATTCACCCGGCAAGGGACGAAAATCATCGGTCGCAGCGACGAGGGAAAAACGAACGGGTACGCCCAGGGTCAGCAGGAAACTGCGTTCATTCAGAACAATTTCATGACCCTCCTCGGTCCCGCGCGGCAGAATGCAGATTGCTTTGGGGGAGTCTTCGCCGTCCGCACCCAGTTGCAGGAAATAACTCCGGGCTGACCCCCCCGCGATGCGCTGGACCGATTGCCCTCGGCGAGCGAGCCCATAGGCCACGGCGCCGTGAGCGACCGCCAGATCGGGTCGGTCATTCTGCAACCATTGAGGGGCTCGTCCACCCCAGTCCGTGATCTGCTCGACCAGACGCTTGACGACCAGGGGGCTTTGGAACACGCCACCATTCAGCAGCAAGGCATCCGGGATCGGGATATCGACCCCCTCACCCACCGCTTCGCGCGCGGCACGACGATGCTCAGACAAAAAAGCCGCGAGATGGCGGGTGATGGCGGGGTCGGCCACATAAGGCAGACCGAACTCCATCACACCGCTGCGCTTGCGATCGGGCCGATCGGCAATGGCCACCCGTGGAAAGAAACCATCCAGCACCATGGCCTGCACTTCATCCCGCCGCAGTTCGGCGGTCCTGGCTGCGCCAATCAATCGGCTGCCACCGCCCAACAGCGTTACATTCGCCGTCTCGGGGGCATCGTCGGCGAGGAGACGCTCCTTGGCGACGCGGCATTGCTCGACCAATTGCGATAATTCGGCGGACGACAGGCGACGATCTTCGTCGAACAGTCGCTGCTCGGCGAGATGCGCCAGGGCCAGATCGATATTGTCCCCACCCAGCATCAGATGGTTGCCCACGGCGATGCGGGTCAGTTTTGGCTCTTCAACACCCGGCTCAACCTTGATCAGGGTCAGATCCATGGTGCCGCCGCCGATGTCGACGATCAACAGCAGCCGAGTCGACTCCAGCTGTTTTTGCAGCGCACCCCGATGTTCCCAGAGCCAGTCGTAGCAGACAGCCTGAGGTTCCTCGAGCAGTCGAATTCGGGAGAGCCCCGCCAAGCGGGCGGCTTCCAGAGTCAGCGCCCTCGCCGCCTCATCGAAGGAGGCTGGGATGGTGACGACGATGTCCTGCTGGTCCAGCGGCGCTTCAGGATGATGAAAATTCCAGGCATCCCGCACGTGGCGCAGATAGCTGGCGCTGGCTTCCACCGGAGATATTTTCGGTACGCCGTCCAGCGCACCCCAGGGGAGAATGTGCGCAGTGCGATCCGCCGATGGATGCGACAACCAACTCTTGGCACTGGCAATCAATCGCCCGGGGGTTTTTGCACCCAGACGCCGGGCCAACTCACCGACAACCGGCCGATGGTCCGTCGGGACCTTGGCCATGGGCCAGGGCAAGGCCACGTCGCTGGGAGCCAGCTCGTCCAGCGATGCCTGGTAACGGACGGAGGGGAGCAAGGCCAATTGAGCGACCTCGCCGGGTTTGATCGACTGATCCAGCTTGACCAGCTGGATGGCCGGATCAGCCCCGAGAAGGCTGGCGGCCACCACGGTATGGGTGGTGCCCAGGTCGATACCGACCAGCCAGACAGCTTCGGCTGAACCAGGCTTGCTCATCGGCGACACCGATCGCGACAAAGACAGCGGCAGACCTGCACTCAGGTCGCCGCAACCGCCGTGGCGTTATCGGAGCGGACGTCAAACTCTACTTTCCAGCGCTGTCCGCCTTCTTTAGCCAGGACTTCCAGCTGCAGGGTACCGACTTCTGTGACGCGAGCCAGCAGATGGACCGGCACGATGTCGCCCGGGCGATGATGCTCAGCCGACAACACCACCTCGATTTCGGCCAGTTCCTCCACTTCGTCCTCGGGCCACCAGTCCAGCCGTGTTCCAACCAGATCATCCCGACGCACCGTGGAGGCAAAAAAGCGGAAGTGGACGGGCTCTCCGACTACCACGCCAAACTCATACGGCGGCAAATCGGCCTGGCTGCCCTCTTCCATCCCGAATGGCGCAATGCAGAGCGCCTCCAGCGGCGGAGCAACACCCGGCACTGCCGGCATGCTGCTTTCAACGCCCACATAGTAGGCTGCTGCGGTACCGCCCCGAATCCGGACTCCCTTACCCTTGCGGACATAGCCGTAATAGGCCGCCCCACGGGAGACCGCCAGATCGAGATCAGCCCCTTGCAGCAGTCTCGCCGGCGGGGCCTGATCAGCGGCCAGCCAAAGATTGAGCACATCTAGAAGACGATTGGCCAACACGCCGGAGTTGAATACTCCGCCATTCAGCAGGACGGCACTGGGGTGAAGAAACCGCTGCCCGCCGGATGGGGCAAATCCGGCCAGATCCCCGGTGGCACCGACCTGGCGCGACAGAAATCCCGCCAGATGAGCGGTGATTCGGGCATCCTGAGCGTAAGGCAAACCGAGCGTCGTCAAGCCTGTGCGGGCCTGATGCACGGGTCGCTCGGTCAGTTCCACGCGAGGAAAAAAGCCCTCGACCAGAGCCGCATAGACCTCATCTCGAGTCAGGCTGGTCCGCAAGGCGCCGCCGATCAGGGAGGAACCGCGGCTCGGCACCACGATAGGCACTTCCTGCAGGTCACCCTCGGCCAGCAGTGCCTCCTTGGCTTCACGGCAGGCATGGGTCAGCGCCTGGATTTGCCATGGCTCAAGGCGCTTTCCCTCCGCTTGCAGCTTGGCGCGCAATCCGTAGGCCAGCGCCAGATCCATGTTGTCGCCACCGAGCAGGATGTGATCGCCGATGGCCACGCGGTTCAGCGTGAGATTGCCGTCTTCCTCGGTGACGGCAATGAGTGAAAGATCCGTCGTCCCGCCGCCGACGTCGACCACCAGAATCACCTCACCCGGCCTGACCTGATCGCGCCAGCCGCCGGCACTGGACTGAATCCAGCTGTAGAGGGCAGATTGGGGTTCCTCAAGCAATACTGCCTGTCGCAGGCCGATGGCTTGTGCTGCCTCGACGGTCAGTTCGCGTGCCGCCGGATCGAATGAGGCCGGCACGGTGATCACCAGATCCTGTTCCGCCAGCGGCGCTTCGGGAAACTGCTGATTCCAGGCATCCCGCAGATGACGGAGATACGCCGTGGACGCGTAGAGAGGCGACACTCTGGGCACTTCATCCGGGGATTGCACGGGCAACAAGGCGGAGCGTCGATCCACGCCTGCATGGGACAGCCAGCTCTTGGCACTGGCCACCAGTCGAATCGGGGTCTTGCTACCGAGCTGGCGGGCGAGCTCGCCCACGACGGTTTGTGGCTGCCCATCCCATGGCAGCACCCGATCGCCGGAAGCCAATTCGGCCTCATGAGCCTGATACATGAACGAGGGAAGCTGCTTTTTCTCGCCAATCACCCCCGGCGCGGTGAGTTGTGGAATGTCGAGCACCCGCAAGTGGGTTTGCTCCGCATCCGCCTCATTCAGGGATACATACGAAACAACGCTGTGTGTCGTCCCCAGATCAATGCCGACAGAAAATTGCGGATCGCTCAAAGCTCAACCTCCGCCGGAGCCAGGATACGGGCATCATGCCCTTCGGCTAATTGAGGCAGTTGAATGTTGCTGGCTCGCCAACCGCGATGAATCAGCATCCCGGTAAATGGTGGCTCGCCCACGATATGACCACTGACTCGCACCGATGAGGCATCGAAACCCTTGGGAAGAGTGATACGGGAATTCTCGGACTCGGGCCTGACGGGCTCGAGTTTCACATGCTGTTTCAATACCTTGCGGCAACCCTCGTGCACAATCCGCACGGCGGCGCCGATGTCGGCATCCGCATGGCCGGCGATCTCCTCCTGAAGAAAGTCGATGAAACGAGCTTCTTGCTGGAGCAAACCGAGTAACTGCAGGGCCGCATCTGGCCTGGCCTCTCTCACCACCACAGGTTTCGGCGGTTCGACGCTGGAAGGGGGCGGTGCCGGAGTGGTCACTGCTGAGGCCGCCACCGCGTTCGATTGAGATCTGGCCCGCCGACGCAACGCGGAGACGCTGATCAATGCCAGCACCATCGTGGTGAGAAGCAGAAACAAAGCCAGCGCGGCAAGCCCGACATGGGCCAAATCCAGCGTCGTCGGTATCGCATTCAAATCAATTTGCATTTATCACCTCAGGGGCACCGGCTGCCAAACGGTTCAGCACGGGGGAATTCAACGGCATGTGGCATTCAATGGGGCAAACGATGACCCAGGGACTTGCCCCCGTCAGAGGCCGATCGAATCGGTCAGCACGGCCATCGTCGGGAGTTCGCCGTTGTCGAATTTAGTATCCGACGATGCGGCGAATCTTACTCAGGGATGGGTCTCGGAATAACGCGCAGCCTGGGCTCCCATCACCACCTTGACCACCTGCTGCGCACCGCGGGAACGCTTACTTTTGATATAGCGATCGGAAATGGAGCCGGGAACCTTTTCAGCATCAAAAGCTTCCTTGACGGCTGTCAGCGGCTTTTCGCAGTTCCGCAAAATGAGATCGGTGACCTTGCGTGAATCGTCCTTGTCATTCACGTGAGCCAGGGTTTCCGAGTTTAGACATTTTTGATAGGCCTCGACGCCGATATTAACCTTGGCCAGGGTTTGTTCACTGAGTGTACTGGGCTGCCATTCCTGCTTGATTTCTTCCTCGGCGACTACAACACCCGATGGAACGGCCAGGGCCAGTCCCGAAAGAATGAAAACTAGGGCGGCCGGCAATCGGCTCATTCGAAATGAAGATTTCATGGATTTGCTGGTGCAATGGTGGGTTGTTTTTGTGGCGCGATCTCGAAGATCACCAATTCGGCTTCGCCCTCGCTGACATTCGCGGCCGTCATGACTTCGCCGGTTTCCCAGAAAACTTGGCCTGGGCCATATTCCTGTGTCTTGCCCGCTTCTTCGATCTTGACTCGGCCCTTGACCACATAGCGAGGACCAGGCCCGTCATGCACATGCTGAGGCGTTCTGAAACCCTTCGGCAAGCTGATTCGGAAGACACGTGCGTCGATCTTGTTGGAACTCAGTTCCAGCGATTTTTCCAGCAAGATCTGCTTTGGCGGCATCACCACCTCTTCCGCCACCACTGCAAACATAGGTATGGAGAGCAGTACAGCGGGAAATAAATATCTACCTGTCAGTGACATATCAAATACCTCTCAGTGAGTCAATGTAGCGATATTGCACAACAAAAACGAGGGAAACCAACAGTGCAGGCTAGCGACAGGGAATCAAACCTCTTCGACTTCGGGCAAATGCGCCCGGCGCTGCAGCCACATCACGCCCATCAAATCCCAAATACCCACCCAAAGACGATGCCAGGTCCCGTATTTGGATACACCCAGGGTCCTGGGCCGATGATTGACTTCGACCGATACTACCTTGGCACCCGCCCGCTGAGCGAGCGCCGGAAGAAAGCGGTGCATGTGGTCGAAATAAGGCAATTCAAGGAACAGGTAGCGATCGAACAATTTCAGACCACACCCGGTATCGGGAGTTGCATCGCCTAACAGGCCTGCCCGGATACGATTGGCGAACCGCGATGAGAATTTTCGCCACCCGGTGTCCTTGCGATTACGTCGATAGCCGGCAATCAGCGCGCCTCTGCCTTGATCCGCATGTTTCAGTTCACGCCACGCTTCAAGCATGGCCGGGATATTGGCTGGGTCGTTCTGACCATCGCCATCCAGCGTGACGATCACCTCACCCTTCGCGGCCTTGATGCCCGTTCTCAAGGCCGTGCTCTGGCCACAACAGCGGATGTGATGCAAGACACGCAAGGCAGGAAAACTTGCCTTCAGCGCTACGAGTCTGGAGAGCGTGTCATCGCTGCTGCCGTCATCGACATAGACGATCTCATGCTCACCCAGGCCCACAACAGCGGACTCGATTTCCTCAATGAGTGAGCGGAGGTTTTCATTCTCGTTATGAACGGGGACAACGATACTCAGTTTCATGGACATCCTTTCCTTTACCATTGGCCCAGATAGATCACGACCGGATCAGCGTCCGCCGGGACGATTTCTCCGATGGCGTAGGCCTGTTCGCCGGCTGACTTGAGCGCGGCCAGCGCTGTCGCCTCGTCCTCAGGAGCCACAGAGACCATCATGCCAATGCCGCAATTGAAGGTCTTGAGCATTTCGGCCTGCTCGACTCGCCCCAGGTCTTTCAGCCAATCGAACACGGGAAGCCGGGGCCAGGCAGCCAGATCGATCCGGGCGGCCATGCCTTTCGGCAACACACGGGGAAGATTCTCGGTAATCCCGCCTCCCGTGATGTGAGCCAGGGCATGCACCGGAATCGTTTCCATCAACTTCAGCAACGATTTGACGTAAATGCGAGTGGGCTCCATCAGTGACTCGATGATCGAACGTCCACCGACGCTCTGATCCGCTGGCTGCCCTGCCCGCTCAAGAATCCTCCGGATCAGGGAATAGCCGTTGGAGTGCGGCCCGGAAGAAGCGATTCCGATCAATCGGTCACCCGCCTGCACCCTGGAGCCATCGAGAATCATCGACTTTTCGACGATGCCGACACAAAATCCAGCCAGATCATAATCACCAGCCTCATACATACCCGGCATTTCGGCGGTTTCACCGCCCACCAGTGCACAACCCGCGAGTTCACACCCCTTGCCGATACCCTCGATGACGGAGGCAGCGACATTGACGTCCAGATGACCGGTTGCGTAATAGTCGAGAAAGAACAATGGCTCCGCACCCTGCACGATGATGTCGTTGACGCACATGGCCACGAGATCGATGCCCACACCACCATGACGACCGGTTTCGATGGCCAGTTTCAGCTTGGTGCCCACGCCATCCGTACCCGCCACCAGAACGGGCTGACGATAACGGTCTACCGGCAACTCGAACAGCGAGCCGAAGCCGCCCAGACCCGCCAGCACGCCAGGAATTCGCGTTCTGGCCGCAACCGGTTTGATGCGTTCGACCAAGGCATTGCCTGCCTCGATATCGACTCCCGCACTCCGGTAATCCAGTGGGACATCCTCGTCGTTACAACTCAAATCTCTATCTCCCGTCTTTGATTGTTGCCTGTCCCGATGACTCGCATCAGCGGAGGTTCCAGAAAAAATGACCCGCCTGAACAACGGACCGTTTGTGCTATTTTACATGGAGGCTCACCTGTGACACGAAGTACCGACCTGGAATGTTCACCCTCCGCCTCCAACACATTCCCAACCTCATTTCGGTAGCCCGGATTTTTTTGGTCATTCCGGTCATGCATGCCTTGCTGGCGAGTGATTTTCTCCAGGCTCTTGTCTGGTTTACGCTAGCGGGCTTGTCCGATGGCGTGGACGGGTTTCTGGCACGCACTTATGGCTGGCAATCGCGACTGGGTTCATATCTCGACCCCATTGCCGACAAATTGCTGCTGGTCTCCAGCTATCTTGCCCTAGCCTGGCTGGGACTGATCCCGGCCTGGCTGGCCTGGCTGGTCCTCGCCCGGGATCTTATGATCTTCCTTGGGGCCACAGCCTATTACTTCCTGATGAAGCCCTTTGACGGACAACCATCACTGATCAGCAAGCTCAATACCTTTTGCCAGTTGTTGTTCGTTGCCCTGATTCTTCTGCACCCGGGCCTCGTGACAATCCCGGAAGTCGCCCTCCAGGCGATGTTGTGGACGGTTACCCTGACCACCGCCCTCAGCGGTTTGCTCTATGTCGGATCATGGGGGCGTCTCTATTACCGGGAACACAAACCCAGGAACTGACTCCAAGCGCAGCCTGAAGGTCCACTTCCCACAAATAACGTGGCGTGGGCATCTATCCTGAACCGCAAAGCACTGAATAAAGCCATGCCTCAACCAACAGACTTTATCCAAAAGTTCTCGCGTATTGGACTAATCACAATCCTGGCCGTGTATCTGCTGATCTTCGTCGGCGGTGTGGTGCGAGCTTCAGGTTCCGGGATGGGTTGCCCGGATTGGCCCACCTGCTTTGGCAAGCTGATACCGCCGACCCAGGAATCCGAATTGCCCGCCGATTACCATCAAAAGTACATCGGGTACGGTGATACGACGTTCAATCCGGTAAAAACTTGGACGGAATATCTCAACCGACTGCTGGGTGTCAGCATAGGCCTACTGATCCTCACCACCCTGATTCGCGCGATCCCATTCAGGAAAACCGATCCCGTGGTATTCAATCTTTCACTGGGCGTTTTTCTGCTGGTCGGCTTTCAGGGCTGGCTGGGATCGCGGGTTGTCGCCAGCGAACTCAAACCGGCACTGATTTCCGCCCACATGATCGTCGCCCTCCTTATCGTGTCCCTGCTGATCTCCACGATCAGCCGATCCCGTAGGGACTGGTTCACGGCCATGGATATCAGTGAACTACCGTTGCAGTGGCGCAAGATACTGATGTTTGCGATTGGGTTCACGCTACTTCAGGTCGCCATGGGCACCCAGATAAGGGAGGCGGTGGATGGCATCACTAATGCCCGTGAAATCGCTGAGCGCAACATCTGGCGCGAGCACTTCCCGATCATCTTTTACGTCCACCGCTCATTTTCATCGATCATCCTCTTTACTAATCTGTGGCTGGTATGGAGGCTGTGCCGGGCAGCGGCACCGGGTAAACTGCTGCGCCGGTTAGGTATCGGACTCGCAACATTGATCGTCATCGCGATTCTGACCGGCGTCACGCTAGACCGACTGGGCTTTCCGGCTTTGGTACAGCCTTTCCACCTGTTACTGGCCAACCTTATTTTCGGTTGCCAACTGTTCCTCTTGATCGGTAGCGGTTACGCGCTGGAAGCAGGCATGTCGAAACACGCAAGTCCAGCCTAATTGCACACCTCAGGCGGCGGCATTTTCAAGGTAGGATCCTGAGAGTTGAGCAGGTGGATGGCGTCATCCAGAACCAAAGGCAGCTTGGTCCAGGGAATTTTCAGCCAGAACACATCTCCACGAACCAGTCGCGGCACAAGCTTGGCACTGATGCCTTTTTCCATCAGGGTCTGCTGTGCAACCTGGGCTTCCGCCTGGCTAGGGTAAAGACCCAGTGAAATGGCTCCTTCCAGCGGGCCCTTGTCGAACAGCCACGTTTCATAGATACCGTTGTTAAGCAGCATCTGGCGATTTGCCAGAGCTGCTTCGCGTGTGGAAGCCTTGGGATAGATCACCCACCAGCCATCGGCTAAATCCCCGGAACGGATCACCACATGGGCGTCCATCGCGGTAGGTGCCAGAAGCGACAGGTAATTGTCAGCCATCTCGCGGTCCTGGATCGGTCCAACTTCAAAACAGCCACGGTTACTGGCGTATTCCGGCAGTCCCACGGAAGCCTCTGCACTCTCATCAGTCTCTGACGTATCAGGCTCACCGGGAAGAAAGTCGGCATTGTCAAGGCTCTCGTTTTCCGACCCAACGATGGGTGGCTGGAGTATCTCGACGTGTTGATCATTGGCCTCTTCGATCAGCGCGTCGCGTTCTTGCAACCCAAATTTCCACACAAGAAAGACAAGATTGATGACTACCAAGATGTAAAAGATTTGTTTCACAGTAAAACCGATTGTCTGCTGACTTTTCGCGCCAATGACGGAAGGTTAGTGTCTTTTGTCGGATTTTAACCGACAAACCCACAGGGAGAGGCTTGAGACGTTTTTACGATCAGACAAAAATGAGCAACGATCAACGGGTTATGAAGGGGTTTTTTTTGGCCCCCGGGTAAGATGGCCCGGGCTCAGGCGTTGCGATGATAGCGTTCGAGAATGGCCGCTTCATCCAGACTTTCATCAAGGTATAGCGAGGTGTCAAAGCGGTGGAACTGGGTATTTTCCCGTCGCCGCGTGATGCGCTGAAGGTTGATCAGATGACGTGCGGTCACATTGTCGGTTGTAATGTTCTTCCCTCCGGTGCCGCAACCGAGCGTCAACGAGGGATGGATGCGGTTGTAAAGGTGACCGACGGCACCCAGTGCCGATGGCATGTTGACTACTACCCGGCCCGCATTCATGAGCACGGAAAATTCGCGTATACGCGCTTCATCATTGCAGAACAGACTGACGGTATGACCGATACCGCCGTAGAAGTTGAGATCGATGCAGATTTCGACGCCTTCTGCAAAGTTGTCGGCCACGTAAAACGCTAGCACCGGGGCGAGAATTTCGCGTGACAAGGGATAATCATCACCGACGCCCTCCAGCATGGCGATCAAGAGCGTTGTCCCAGGCGGAACCGGGATACCCGCCTTCTCGGCAATCTCCATCGCAGGGCGCCCAACGATTTCTCCTGACATATGCCCTGAAGCATCCAGCACGACGGGTTCAAGCTTCTTTGCCTCTTGCTGGGTCAGGAAATAGGCGCCCTTCTTGCAAAATGCCTCAATGACGGCGTCGACGACCGTCCTGTCCACGACAATCGCTTGTTCGCTAGCGCAGATCGTGCCGTTATCGAACAGCTTGGAGGTACAAATCTCGTTGACCGCAAAGGGCACATCGGCGCTGGCATCGATGAAGACCGGGACATTGCCGGGTCCCACCCCCAGGGTGGGCGTACCAGAGCTGTAGGCCGTGTGTACGAGACTGGTGGCCCCGGTGGCCAGGATCATCGCCAATTTGGAATGCACCATGATCGCCTGGGTATTTTCGCGGGAGACTTCTCCAAGCCACTGAATGCAGTCTTCCGGGGCACCTGCTTCGAGTGCAGCCTGATAACAAAGACGCGCAGCCTCCGCCGTACAGTCTTTGGCTCGTCGGGATGGGCTGACAATCACCGGATTTCGGGTTTTCAGGGCGCTGAGCACCTTGAAGAATACAGTGGAAGTTGGATTGGTGGCCGGTATCACGGCCAGAATGGGGCCGACGGGTTGGGCAATCTCGACGATACCCGACTCCTTGTCCTCATGGACTATACCCACGGATTTCAGGTCACGCAGATCCTCATAGACAAACTGGGTCGCCACCACATTCTTGATGACCTTGTCTTCCCATCGCCCGATTCCGGTTTCTTCACACGCCTGCTTGGCCATTCGCACTCGTGCGTTAAATGCCGCCCGGTAGACCGCTTCCACGATCCGATCGACCTCGGTCTGATCATACTGACTGAAGATGGCGGCGGCGGTGACCGCCCGATACATGATCTCTTCGATATCGACCATCGCAATCAATTCTCTACTTTTGCTGAAAATCGGGCCAACTCGCAAGGCCGATGACGATCGCCTTGGGGCGGAAAATCAAGACAGCACTCTGAATGTAAGTATCGAGGGAATGCGAGATGCCTGTTTCATGACCCTGGATACACTTCGGTATATGGATGATTTACTTGACGACGGTCAAAGTGGGGCGCTTTCTGGGTTCAGGTGGCGGCGTATCCGGCTCTGGAGGGGGCAAGGTATCGTCACCTGCCTCCTCTTCATCAAATACCATTCCCCGGCCATTCTCTTGGGCATACAAGGCCAGCACGGCACGAAGAGGTACGTCCACTTTCATCGGCTTGCCGCCAAAACGGGCATTAAAAAGAATCGCATCATTACCCAGAAACAAGCCATTCACGGCCTCCGGACGCAGGTTAAGGACGATTCGCCCATCCTGAACAAAAGCCTGCGGCACAACCGTTCCCTCGACTTCGGCGTTGACCAGCAGATAGGGCGTAAATTGGTTGTCCAGAATCCAGTCATAAATAGCCCGGATGAGAAAGGGTTTGAGAGAACTCATGTTCGATTGAGGGTTCCCGCAGAGTGAAAATGTGTTGGTCAGCGGTCTGAAAGTTGGCAGGAGTTGAGCCTCAAAGGTCTCAATCGGGACCATGTTGACCAGGGGGGAATCCGGCATGCAGCTCTTTGGGCTGTCACGCCGGAGACAGGGGATCAGTCAATATCCTTCCAGTATTCCTTCTTGAGCCGGTAAAACAGGTAAGTCAGGAACAACATGAATGCAATGACATACTTACCCAGAGGCACCCGTTGCAGTACGGACGGCTCACCGACATAGGCCAGAAAATTGACCAGGTCGTTGACCGCGCCATCGAACTCATGGGGCTTCATCTTTCCATGAGTCGTTAGCTTCAGACCCACGACCGCCCGCTTGCCATCCACATTTCCGAACTCGGGCTCCTGCCTGCCTTGTAGTTCCCACAACACATTCGGCATCGCCACATTGGGGGCAACGATATTGTTGACGCCAAAGGGACGCTTTGGGTCGTCATAGAATCCCTTGAGGTAGCTGTAAACCCAATCTGCCCCGCGTGAACGAACCACCAGTGACAAATCGGGCGGAGCTACCCCGAAGGCAGCGATAGCGCTTTCCGGCTTCATGGCCGAATGTACCGACTCATGAATCTTGGCGTCGCCAAACTGGATGAGATCCCGCAGCTGGGTCTCGTTCATTTTGAGGTCCTTGCCGATACGCGAATAACGTATCTGCTTCAGGCCATGGCATCCCAAACAGTAGTTCGCGAAATAACCAGCACCCCGAATAACAGACAACTCGTCAAACACGTCGACGTCGGCGCGATCCAGTTTGATGCCGGACTCGGCACTCGCTACCACCGAAACGGAGCACAAAAGGAGAAGGGTCAATACCTTTTTCATACGCTTCATAGTCCCGAGTTTTTCCCGAGCAACTTGGACAACGCCTGCTTGATGCCGACCAGGAAGGGCGAATGTTCAAGCGCTCGAATTCCATCCTCGATCAATCGCCATTGGAACCCCTCACGCTTGGAAAGGGGAATGACGGGTTCCGTTAACCTCTCCGGGACTGGCTTGGTGATCTCCACCGAGGAGAATATCGGCAACAGCAGGAAAAACGAGAAATAGATCGCAGAGAAGACCCGTGCCATCAATGTGTAGGTTTCCGTGACCGGCTTGGTGCCCAATACACCCAGACCAAGGAAACTGACAACGAAGAAAGTGAGTGCGATCTTGAAGAGCGGGCTACGGTAACGAATTGACTTGACCGGACAACGATCCAGCCATGGCAACAGGAAGAGCACGACAATTGAGGCTCCCATGGCCATGACACCGCCCAGCTTGCTGGGAATAGCCCGCAGAATCGAATAAAAAGGCGTGAAATACCAGACAGGCTGAATATGCTCAGGCGTCTTCATGGGGTCAGCCGGATCGAAGTTGGGATGTTCAAGGAACAAGCCTCCCATTTCGGGCGAATAGAAAACTATCCAAGCAAAAATGGTGATGAACAGGCCCGCCACATACAGATCCTTGACGGTGTAATAGGGATGGAAGGGAATGCCATCCTTCGGAATCCCAACGAGATCCCTGTTCTTCTTGATCTCGATACCATCCGGATTATTGGAGCCCGTGGTCCTCAGCGCTGCGAGATGCAATACAACCAGCCCTAGAATGGCCAGCGGCACCGCAATAACATGTAATGCAAAGAACCGGTTCAGGGTCGCATCGGCGATGACGTAATCGCCGCGAATCCAGGTCGCAAGGTCTTCACCGATTACCGGTATCGCTCCAAACAAGGAAATAATGACCTGAGCCCCCCAATAGGACATCTGCCCCCATGGCAACAGATAGCCCATGAAAGCCTCCGCCATCAGGAGGACGAAGATAACCATACCGAACAGCCACAGCAGTTCGCGCGGCTTTTTGAATGAACCATAGAAAATGGCCCGGAACATATGCATGTAGATGACCACGAAGAACAACGAGGCACCCGTAGAGTGGAGGTAACGAAGCAACCAACCCCAATCGACATCCCGCATGATGTATTCGACGGAATCAAAAGCCAGTTCGGCGGCGGGCTTGTAATGCATGGCCAGCACGATGCCGGTGACGATCTGGTTGACCAGCACCAAAAGTGCCAGGGAACCAAAGAAATAGAGAAAATTGAAGTTTTTGGGTGCGTAGTACTTCAGTAATTGGTCTTCAAAAAACTTGGTAACTGGCAGGCGCTCGTCCAGCCATTCGCGAAAGCTCGTTCCCTTGCTCATTTTTATGCCTTCTCCCCGTCAAGACCAACCACGATGCGGTTATCGCTGGCGAAATAATACGGTGGTATTTCCAGATTGACCGGCGCCGGTACGCCCTTGTATACCCGACCGGCCATATCAAACTTGGAACCGTGGCAGGGACAGAAAAACCCGCCCTTCCAGTCCGGACCTAAATCAGCCGGGGCAATATCGGGACGGTACACAGGCGAACAGCCGAGGTGGGTGCAAACACCCACGGCAACAAAAATTTCCGGCTTGATTGCCCGGGCTTCGTTCTTGCTGGATGCCGGTTGTTCGGACTGGTCGGATTGTGGATCAAGCAAAAACCCGTCAACCTCAACCAATCCAGCCAATGTCTCGGGAGTTCTTCTGACCACCCACACGGGCTTGCCTCGCCACAACACGACAACGCGTTGCCCGGGCTCAAGTTTTTCGATATCGACTTCAACAGGGGCACCCATGGCCTCGGCCTTGGCACTGGGCCGCATCGAAGAGGCAAATGGCACGGCAAGGAATCCCGCCCCCACGGCGCCGACCACAGTGGCCGTCTTCGTCAGAAATCGGCGTTTTTCGTTATCCACGCCATCGATCATGCAAATACTCCATTGTGGGGATAGGCGAACCGGAAAAGCGACATGAAACGCCACTTTTGCCCCGGATCGACCCAAGTTTGAAACACAGTGTTTCCACGAAACTCATGGAGCTGATTTTGTGGGAGAAAGCACTTAGGGTCAAGAAAAACCCGTGATCGACAGGGGAATACGCGCCACGAGCACGCCGGATCCATGTCGTTGTTTCCGGCTTATCCAACCTCAAGCGGGAGCAGCGAGAGCCTCACGGAAGACCTCGAGAAACCGCTGGTTTTCGTCCGGCGTACCCACCGTGATCCGCAGACACTGGCTCAGTAGCCCGCCGTTCGGATGCAGATTTTTCACCAGAACACCGGCTTTCTTCAGCGCCAGAAAAACCTCGCCCACATCGTGTTTCAGCAAACGAATCAGGATGAAGTTGGCACGAGTGTCATAGACCTTAATTTGAGGCATCTCATCCAGCGCCGATATGAGCAGGCCTCTCTCTTGCAGGATATGACTGACCTGAGCATCAAATACGGCATGCTGCTCCAGCGCAAATTCCGCACTGATCTGAGTCAACACATTGATATTGTAGGGTAGCCTGAGTTTATCGAGCTCTTCGATCCACTGCGGATGGCCTGCCAGGAAACCCAGACGCAATCCAGCCAGCCCCAGCTTGGAAAGCGTTCGCATCACCAGCAGATGGTCGTGCCGCTCCAATTCAGGCATGTAGCTGGCTGCGGCATAGGGTGCGTAGGCTTCATCAACCACGACCAAGCCGGGCGCCACGGCGAGAACACGGTCGATGGCATCCTTTTCGAAAAGATTGCCGGTGGGATTATTGGGATAAGCCAGAAAAATGATGGCGGGCTGATGGGTCTCGATGGCGGCACAGAAGGCTTCGGCATCGAGCGAAAAATCTTCCGCCTGCAAGGGGACTCCGATAAAGCGCAATCCCAGACTCTGGCTGATCTGCCGGTACATGACGAAAGTGGGCTCGGGCGCCATCACCGTGGCGCCGGGATTCAGCGCCATCAGCAGAATCTGGATGACCTCATCCGAGCCGTTACCCAATAACAGTTTTGCTTGCTTTGGTACGCCATTCGCCACCTTCAGCGCAGCTTTCAGCCCAGCACAGGCAGGGTCGGGATAGCGGTTGGGTTCGGCAGCCCGCAGTCGCTCAAGCCAGAGATCGACGATCGCCGGGGGCCATCGATAGGGATTCTCCATGGCATCGAGCTTGATGAATCCTCTGGAATCGGGCACGTGGTAAGCAGATAGTGAGCGAACCTCCGGTCGCAGAAGGCGCGTGATGCGGTCCTGGGATTCAATCATTGGATTCCCGCCTGCGATACTCGGCCGATCTCGCATGAGCCGTCAGCCCCTCTCCCCGCGCGAGGACAGAGGCGGTTTTGGCCAGTGAGTCAGAACCCTCCGGCGTGCAGAAGATAAGGCTGGACCGCTTCTGGAAATCATAAACCCCCAGCGGCGAGGAGAATCGTGCGGTACTGGATGTCGGCAGCACATGATTGGGTCCGGCGCAGTAATCTCCGAGCGCTTCGGCCGTGTGCCGACCCATGAAGATGGCGCCCGCATTACGAATCCTGGCAGCAAGACTCTCGGGGTCGGCCACGGAAAGCTCTAGGTGTTCAGGGGCAATATGATTGGCTACCGCAGCGGCCACATCCAGATCAGGCACTGTGATGAGAGCGCCTCGACCCATCAGCGATTTCTGGATCACATCCGCCCGTTCCATGGTCGGGAGCAGCCGCCGAATACTCGACTCAACGGCATCCAGAAAGTCGGGCCTCATGGAAATCAGAATGGACTGAGCATCCTCGTCATGTTCGGCCTGAGAGAACAGATCCATCGCAATCCAGTCCGGATCGGTTTCACCGTCACAAATCACCAGAATTTCCGAGGGGCCGGCCACCATGTCGATGCCCACCTGACCAAAAACCAGCTTCTTCGCCGTCGCCACATAGATATTGCCCGGACCGACGATCTTATCGACCCGAGGAATGGTCTCGGTGCCATAAGCCAGCGCCGCCACCGCCTGGGCGCCCCCGATACGGAAAACCCGTGTGACACCCGCCAGATGGGCGGCCGCCAGCACCAGGGGATTCAGTTCGCCCGCGGGCGTCGGCGTCACCATGATGATTTCTGGAACACCTGCCACATGGGCGGGAATGGCGTTCATCAGGACTGAGGAGGGATAGGCTGCCTTACCGCCAGGCACATAGATACCGACGCGATCAAGCGGGGTAACCTGCTGTCCCAGCACGGTGCCATCCGGTTCGTTATAGCGCCAGGACTGCAGCTTTTGGTGTTCGGCATAGGCGCGAATCCGCTGCGCGGCAGTTTCGAGGGCCTGCGCCATATCAGCCGAGAGTCCATTCCACGCTGCCCGCAGCGTATCGGAGTCAATCTCGAGCTCAGTCATTCCAACCGGCGAAAACCGGTCGAACTGACGCGTACATTCGACCACAGCCGCATCACCGCGCTGCCGGACCTCACGCAGTATGTCGTTGACCCGATCATGAATTTCGGCATTGGAGCTCTCATCCCAGGCCAGTAAAGAAGCCAGTTGAGCTTCAAAATCCGGGTGCCGGGCATCAAGCCGGCGCATCACCAAGGCCGTCATAAGTCACCCTCACTCAAGGCCGACTTCAGTTCGGTGATAAACCCGGTCACCTCAGCATGCTTCATCTTCATGGCTGCCTTGTTGAGGATCAGTCGACTACTGATTTCCATGATCAGTTCGTGTGGCTCAAGGCCATTGGCCTTGAGAGTTTTCCCGGTGTCGACCACATCGACGATGCAATCGGCCAGCCCGACCAGAGGAGCCAGCTCCATCGAGCCATAGAGCTTGATGATTTCAGCCTGTATGCCCAGATTGGCAAAATAGCGATGCGCCGTCCTGACGTATTTGGTGGCCACTCGAGGCCGGCTTCCGGGCTTGAAGGACATTCCCAGGGGTCCTGCCGTCATCAAACGGCAACGAGCGATGCCAAGATCCAGCGGCTCATAAAGTCCAGCGGTGTCATACTCGGCCAGGACATCCTTGCCGGCAATCCCCAGATCAGCCGCTCCGTATTCGACATAGGTTGGCACATCGCTGGCGCGAATGATCAGAAACTGCAATCCCTCGCGATTTGAGGGAATGATCAGCTTGCGACTCTTGTCCGGATCCTCGGTAGGCTCGATACCAATGCGGGCCAGCAGTGCCACTGCCTCGTCATAGATTCGACCCTTGGAGATCGCCAGTGTCAGCACGTCAAATTCCTCTCTATTGAGGTATGCGTCGGATTTCAGCGCCCAACTGGGAGAGCTTCTCCTCGATACATTCGTAACCCCGGTCGATGTGGTAGATGCGGTCGACCACCGTCGAACCTTCAGCCACCAATGCCGCCAGCACCAGGCTCGCGGAGGCACGAAGGTCGGTCGCCATGACCGGTGCACCGTTCAAAACGGGCTTGCCGCGAATGATGGCGGTGTTCGACTCCACGGTAATGTCCGCTCCCATTCTCTGCATTTCCTGAACGTGCATGAAGCGGTTTTCGAAAATGGTTTCGGTAATCACACCCACACCATCGGCAACCGCGTTCAGCGCCATGAACTGCGCCTGCATGTCGGTAGGAAACGCCGGATAAGGCGCCGTGCGCAGGGATACCGAGTGGGGACGTGCACCCTGCATGTCGAGCTCGATGGTATCGTCGGTAGTAGTGATTTTGGCACCGGATTCGCGCAGCTTTTGCAGAACCGAATCCAGAATGTCGGATCGGACATCCTTGAGTTTGACCTTGCCGCCGGTCATCGCCGCCGCCACCAAGTAGGTCCCCGCCTCGATGCGGTCCGGCATCACCCGGTAATTGCACCCCTCAGCGGAAAGGCCATTGACCCCTTCAATTTCGACAATATCGGTCCCGGCACCATGAATCTTGGCACCCATCATGTTAAGGAAATTGGCCAGATCGACCACCTCCGGCTCACGCGCTGCATTTTCGATGACCGTCGTACCTTCGGCCAGCGCGGCGGCCATCATCAGGTTCTCGGTGCCGGTAACCGTCACCATATCCAGTACCAGACGGCAGCCCTTGAGCCGCTTGGCGCTGGCATGGATATAGCCGTTCTTGACCTCTATATTGGCCCCCATTTGCGCCAATCCCTGCAGGTGGAGATTGACTGGACGACCGCCGATGGCGCACCCACCGGGCAAGGACACGTCGGCCTGGCCAAAGCGGGCAACCAAGGGTCCCAGAACCAGAATCGACGCACGCATGGTTTTAACCAGATCGTACGGTGCGACATAACTGCTGATGGAACGGGTATCCACTTCAATATTGAGCTTCTCATCCACCGTCAGCCCGATGCCCATGCGCCCCAGAAGCTCCATGGTCGTGGTGATGTCGAGCAAATGCGGGACATTCCCAACGGTAACTGGGGTCTCTGAGAGCAGGGTTCCGGCAAGGATGGGCAACGCCGCATTTTTGGCGCCCGAAACGCGGAGTTCGCCGTGCAGCGGATTACCGCCGGTGATCATGAGTTTATCCATCAAATCGTCTCTGTATTGATTGTCTTCACATTACATTTATTCGTTGGGGCTGAGGCGTCTATGGGCAACATGCCCTCGACTCCCCCCACGCGGATCATAGCCTCCAGGGAGGTCGGAATATTCGAATAACGTAGCTGGCAGCCCGATGAGCGCGCGACTAGCAGCCACTCGATCATTAAACCCACCCCGGAGCTGTCGGCGCGCGAAATGCCTGCCAGATCAAACCGGACCGACCGGCCACTCCCCTTCAGCAAAGCCGCGGCACGTTTCAGGCCTTGGGAAGCCGTCGCGAAGGTCATTTCTCCGCGAACAAGGAAGTCCCCCTCGGTGACCTTAGCCCTGAACTCTATGGCTTGCGGTCGGATTGCATCACGCGCGTCCATCCAACGGTCAGCCTAATTTGAACTCGCGCCGGTCACGTTGGGCGCATCACTGCCTGCGACTGGCGCCGAAGTGGCCTCCGATTTTTTGTCCTTTCCTTCTTCCGCCTTATTGAACAGGAAGCGGCTGATCAACTGCTCCAGTACCATGGCAGACTGGGTCAGCTCAATCTCGTCGCCATGCTTGAGATAGTCTTCAGACCCACCCGCAGACAGGCCGACGTATTGTTCCCCGAGCAAACCGGCGGTCAAAATGCTGGCGCTGGTATCTTCCGGAAGCTTGCGGAAAGCTGGATCGATCCTCATCTCCACCACCGCCTCATATCTCTGGTCATCGAAGCCGATGCGCTCAACGCGGCCGACGGTCACACCGGCCATTGAAACGGGGGCTCTGACCCGCAGACCACCGATATTACCGAAGTGTGCCTTGAGAAGGTAACTGTCTTTGGCAGTGCGGAAATCACCCAGATTGCTGACCTGCATGGCCACGAAGAAAAGTCCAAGCAGACCCATCGCCACGAAAACACCCACCCAAACTTCCATTGTCCTGGACGCCTGCATCACTCAATCCCCAAACATCAAAGCGGTAAGCAAAAAGTCCGAACCCAGCACGGCAAACGCCGAATACACCACGGAGCGGGTGGTCGCCCGGCTGACGCCCTCGGCGGTCGGCAAGGCATCGTAACCTTCAAACACGGCAATCCAGGTCACGATGGCTCCAAATACCAGGCTCTTGATAAATCCATTCACCGTGTCGTCATAAAAATCGATCTTGGCCTGCATTTGCGACCAGAACGGCCCTTGATCCACGCCAAGGAGACCCACGCCGACAAAATATCCGCCCATGACCCCCACGGCAGTAAAGAGCCCCGCCAACAGGGGCATGGACACGACGCCAGCAAAGAAACGCGGGGCAATAATTCGCTTGATCGGATCGACCGCCATCATCTCCATCCCGGATAATTGTTCGGTGGCCTTCATCAATCCGATTTCCGCCGTCAAGGCCGAACCGGCGCGACCGGAAAACAACAGGGCGGTCACCACCGGCCCCAGCTCTCTCACCAAGGAAGCCGCGACCATGACACCCAAGGACTCTTCGGCGCCAAAATCAGACAGAACATTGTAACCCTGCAACGCCAGGACCATACCGACAAACAGACCGGAGACAGTGATCAGCAGGATGGACAGAACGCCGACCGAATACAGTTGACCGATGAGTAGCTGGGGTCGCCATACGAGATCACCGAGTCCCACCAGGATATGCACCAGAAAGAAATTCGCCCTCCCCAGCTTGCACAGGGATTTGAGCGTGACATGACCGAGCTTCTGGAAAGTGTCTAACATTCGAATTGAGCCACAAAAGGGGCATCCATCAAGCCGCAACACCTAGCAGGTCGGTGGCGTAATCCTGCGCCGGATAATGGAAGGGCACCGGGCCATCCGGGGCACCGTGCATGAACTGAGCGATCCAGGGCGAGGCCGAAGCCTCGATCTCGGCGGGGGTCCCCTGCCCCACCACCTTGCCACTGGAGATCAGATAAATGTAATCGGCGATGGCAGCCGTTTCCTTGACATCATGCGACACCACAATACTGGTAAGCCCGAGTTCCCGATTCAGATCGTGAATCAGCTTGACCAGTACCCCCATGGATATCGGGTCCTGGCCAGTGAAGGGTTCGTCATACATCAGCATCATCGGATCCAGCGCGATGGCCCGGGCCAAGGCCACTCGACGCGCCATGCCACCGGACAACTGAGTCGGCATCAAATCCCGCGCGCCACGCAAGCCCACCGCCTGCAGCTTCATCAAAACCAGCGTGCGTATCATGGATTCGGGCAAGCGGGTGTGTTCTCGCAGGGGAAACGCCACATTCTCGTACACACTGATGTCCGTCAGTAGCGCACCGCTCTGAAACAGCATACCCATTCGCTTGCGCAGTTCGTAAAGCCGCGCATGACCGAGCTGATGAACATTCTGGCCATCCACATGAATGACACCCCGATCAGGATGCAACTGCCCCCCAATCAACTTGAGTAGCGTGGTTTTTCCGGTTCCACTCGGCCCCATGATGGCGGTGACCTTGCCGCGCGGGATATCCAGACTCACATCATCGAAAATCTTCCGCTCGCCCCATCCAAAGGATAGCCCGCGTACCGAGATCAGAACCTCATCGCTGGGGTAAACGTGATGCATGATCCGAGGGATATAGGAAAGGAACGACGCGGTGAGTGTCGGGCACAAAGGCAGCTATTCTGGCCACCGACCGCCATTCAGTCAACTTGACGGGTGCTTTTGTAGCTGATTTTGCATGGCTTCTTCTGATAATATTCGCCGCTTCTGAAAACCAGCCATTACGGAATCCCGAGATGTCAAACAAACTCCTAGACATAGTCAAGCCTGGCGTAGCCACCGGCGCCGATGTACAAAAAATCTTTGCCTTCGCCAAGGAACATAAATTTGCCCTGCCGGCAGTAAACGTCATCAGCACCGATTCCATCAATTCCGTTCTGGAAGCCGCCGCCAAGGCCCAATCCGCGGTCATCGTCCAGTTCTCCAATGGTGGGGCGCAATTCGTTGCCGGCAAAGGGGTGAAGCTGGAAGGCCAGCAGGCACAGATTCTCGGCGCTGTCTCCGGCGCCAAGCACGTCCACCTGATGGCCGAACATTATGGGGTTCCAGTCATTCTCCACACCGATCATGCGGCCAAGAAATTGCTGCCGTGGATCGACGGCCTGCTTGACCATGGCGAAAAATTCTTTGCCGAAACCGGCAAGCCGCTGTTCAGTTCGCACATGCTTGATCTTTCTGAGGAAAGCCTGCATGAAAACATTGAAATCTGCGCGAAGTACCTGACCCGCATGGCCAAGATGGGCATGACCCTGGAAATCGAACTCGGCTGCACCGGCGGCGAGGAAGACGGCGTCGACAACAGCGGCATGGATCACTCCATGCTCTACACGCAGCCAGCGGACGTGGCGTACGCCTACGAGCACCTGTCTAAGATCAGCCCGAATTTCACCATTGCCGCTTCCTTCGGCAACGTCCATGGCGTCTACAAGCCGGGCAATGTCAAACTGACCCCGACCATCCTGCGCGATTCGCAGAAGCACGTCTCCGAGAAATACAACTTGCCGGCCAACAGCCTCAATTTCGTCTTCCATGGCGGCTCGGGCTCGACTCAGGAAGAAATTCGCGAGTCCATCAGCTACGGCGTCATCAAGATGAACATCGACACCGACACGCAGTGGGCTTACTGGGACGGCATCCGGCAGTTCTACAAAAAGAACAAGGGCTACCTGCAAGGCCAGATCGGCAACCCCGAGGGTGACGACAAGCCGAACAAGAAGTACTACGACCCGCGCGTCTGGATTCGTGCCGCGCAGACCAGCATGGTCGACCGTCTCCAACAGGCTTATTCAGACCTGAACGCACTGAACAAGCTTTAATCCCTGGGCTAGTCAAGTAAAAGACAAACCGGGTGAAACCACACCCGGTTTTTTTTCGCCCATCATTCCGCCGCTCACTGACCTTCGGCCATAGTCCGCAAACACGCTTCACACGCGGCCGACTGAACTGAGACAGAATGGCTCGACCCGTCAAACCCAGCAAAAACCGCAGCAAGGCCAAGACGCCGAGCAAGCCAGCACCCACACGAAGGGTTGGGCTGATCCATCGACTGCGTCAAGCCGCCATTGTCCTGTTTCTCGCTACCACGGTCCCGGTACTGGTTCTGCGCTGGGTGCCGCCTCCCGGCAGCATGTTCATGCTGATTGATCGCTTGACTGCATTGGCCCATGGGGAATGGCATCATCGGATTCATTATCGCTGGGTTCCTTGGAAGGCTATTTCGCCCCAGGCCAAGCTGGCGGTTGTGGCGTCTGAGGACCAGACCTTCGCGAATCACCTGGGCTTTGATTTCAAAGCCATCGGCAAGGCGATGGAAAAGAACCTTTCAGGCAAGAAAATTCGGGGGGGCAGCACCATCACCCAGCAAACCGCCAAGAATCTGTTCCTGATCCCAAGCCGCAGCTATCTGCGAAAAATCCTGGAAGCCTATTTCACCACCTTGATCGAACTGAGCTGGCCCAAACAACGGATTCTTGAGGTGTACCTGAATATCGCCGAATTCGGCGATGGCATTTACGGCGTGGGTGCAGCGGGGAAAATCTTTTTCAACAAGCCCGCCTCAAGACTAAATAGCCAGGATGCCGCCTTGCTGGCCGCCGTGCTGCCCAATCCAAAACTATTGCGCGTCGACGAACCCTCCGCCTATATGCAACAACGTCAGGACTGGATTACTGGCCAGATGCGCTATCTGAGCGGCCGGCATTTCCTGGATGGGTTGTAAAAGTCCTCCCCAACCATCCAGCGATATTTCCAAGTGGCCCATAAAATCCTGATCATCAACAGCAACCCCTTATTGAACCTGGTGCATGAGGGTGACTTTATTCCCGGCGCCATCAATCGAGTCAATGGGCTCGCCATGCATGCCGAGGGCAAAGGGGTGAATGTCGCCAGAGTGCTCGCCCGACTGGGTCACCCGGTCATGCTGACCGGTTTTGCCGGTGGCCACAGCGGTGCATGGTTGCGCGACCTGGTAAGAGCGGAGGGCATCGAAGATGCCTTCGTTGCAACGACCGCTCCGGTGAGGGTCGGATTCATGGCCTCCAGCGGTCTGCAGCAACACCCGACGACCCTGCTGCCGAATGGCTTTCCGGTGAGTCGCGAGGAATGCGACCAGTTGCTGAGAAAGGTCGATACCCTGTTACCAGGAACCCGCCTCGTCATCATCAGCGGTTCGGTTCCTGACCCGGCGGCAAATGGACTTTATGCCGATATTCTTGCGGTCTGTGATATTGCCGGCATCGCATGCTGGCTGGATGCCCATGGCACAGCCCTGAATCGGGCTCTGGAGAGCGGTCATCCCCCGCTACTTGCCAAGCCCAACCGAGAAGAATACGCGCAGACTGATCAATGGCATCGGGTCAAGGAAGTTCACGTCACGGACGGCGATGCGCCCGTGGAAATCAGCGTCGCCGGCGAAGGACAATGGCAGGTCATCCCCCCAGCGATTCAGCAGCGCAATCCTGTCGGATGTGGCGACTGTTATCTGGCGGGCCTGGCCCATGGCTGGCTGCTAGGCTGGCCGCCCGAAGAGCGACTGCGGATGGCTTCCGCGGCGGGCGCGGCTAACGGTCTGCGGGCTGATGTGGCCATGATTACCCCCCACGAGATTGAATCGCTGCTCGGCGCCGTCAGGGTCGAGCGGCTATCATGACGTCGGACAGCCGCCAATCAGCACTTCGATGCAGAAGTGCACATCATGCTACGGCGGACTGAAGGGCTTCGAGAAAGAATGCCGGGATGCGCCGCTCCAGCCAATACTCCGGGCGCCAGGGAACACGGCCACCCACAAAACCCACGTGCCCCCCGGAATCAGCTACTTCCAGTGACACAGCAGGTGAAAGCTCGCTTGGCTCGGGCAGCACGGCCGGTGTCATGAAGGGATCGTTACGCGACTGAATCACCAGTGTCGGTCGGCGAATGTGCTGCAAATACTGTCGCGCACTGGATTGATCGTAGTAATCCTGGGCATCCCGAAACCCATAAAGCCCCGCCACCACCCGACTGTCATACCCCCAGAACGACTGGATCGGCGACAGGTCGCCCAGTCCGGCGAGTTTGTCGGCTTCTTCGTATCGGCCGATCGTTTCCAGGTGACGCTGTTTATCGCGCACATAGTCCTTCAGTTCCAGCAACAGCTGGTTCCGGTAGAGACGGGAGGCGCCCTGGTCAAGTCGTTCCGCACAAAGATCCAACCTGAGCGGGACACAGACCGCGGCTGCGGCCATCAACTCGACTTGATCGCCCCGCTCCCCCAACCATTTCAGCAGGACATTCCCGCCGAGCGAATAACCCACGGCCGCAATGACGGCCTCTTGGTGTCGCCGGCGCAAAGTGTCATAGACAAAATCAAGATCACGGGTATCACCCGAGTGATAGCCGTGCGCGGTGAGATTTGGCTCGCCACTGCAACCCCGAAAATTCATCGCGGCGCTGCGCCAGCCATATTTGGCCAGCACCGACTGCATGCCGCGAATGTAAGGTGAACGGGAAGAACCGGAAAGACCATGCAACAGAATAACGATGAGCCCCTCGTCCGGACCCAGCCAGTCAATATCGAGAAAGTCGCCGTCGGGCGTTGCCAGCCGCTCGCGGCGGGTCACCGGGGTAGGCCGACGCCGAAACAGCGGCTGCCACAACGTCTGAAGATGCGGCCCGGGCAGCCACCAGGCCGGCTTGAATGAGTGTGTGTCCATGCGAAATCGCTATTCCTGATCGGGCTTCCAACCCAACATGGTCAGGCTCACCATCAGAACCTGGCCGTCGAGACGGGAACGCGCCTCGATATCCCACTCATAGCGGGCGGTCAGCTTGGCCCTCAGTTGCGGGATTAGGACGCCCACTTCCGGGCCCAGACCCACCGCAAATTCACTCAAGCCCTGTGCGCTCTTGGGCAGGGCAGACCCAGTGTCCGCCGCAACCTGCCACATCGCATACCCCGCCAAACCCACATCCAGAATCTTGAAGAAACGCCCTCCCAAGCCACCTTGGATTTGCACCGCATCCCCGCGCTTTAAGTCCAGGTTCAGTTTTTTTTCATAGATGTTGTAACTGGTCAGTGCGGACAAGCGAAGTGAGCGTTCATCATCAAAAAAGACCGTGCCTCCAGCCGATACCTGCTGGGACCACTGCGGCTGATTCAAACCCTTTCGATTCAGCTGTGAGGTGGGCGCATAGATACTGTAGGAAGAGGTGATATCCACGCGGGGCAAACGCCAACCCAGTTTCAGGGGCTCGATGAAGATATCCCCCAAGCCCTCGCGATCAAGGAATGTATAGGGTTGATCGGATTTGACACTGATCCCGGAAATCGGAACACCAAAGGCCGCCGTTAGATAGGGGCCCTCCCCCAGTTTCCAGGTCCCTGCAATCGCAAAGACGTTGGCAAAGCCACTGCTACTAAATCCCTTGACGGGGAGAGGATTCCCTCTCCGATCGTTCAATCGGTCTCCGGTCAGGTAGATGAATCGATTACCGAAATAGATACCTTCATCTGGCTGTGAGCCAGCATCCAGACCAATGGTGCCCAAGACCCTCTGACCAAACTCACCATCCGCCAAGACCGAATGCGACAGCATCATCAGTCCGGCACAACCGACCAGCCGGGCAAGCCGCCTCACGCGAATGGAGCATTCACCAAAACCGAAGAATTTTTTCATCATGACGGGGCCAATCAAAGGCCCCGGTCCGAGCGGAGGTTCGACTGGATCACCCTACCCCCTTCAGTTTTTTGAGGCGTTCAGCCACGACAGCGGCATCCAGCGCCGGATCGACGTCATCATTGATATCGCGGATGACCAGTTCAGAATCGATAATGAAGGTCCATCGCTTGGCCATTTTCATCACCGGAATTTTCACACCGTAAGCCTCCGTGACAACGGCATCGGTATCGGACAACAGCGGGAAATTGAGACGGTGCTTTTTGTGGAAATCCGCCAGCGCGGCCACGTCATCGGTGCTGACGCCATAAACCTCGGCGTTCTGATCCCGTATTTGCTGGATGGCATCACGAAAGGCACAGGCCTGGGTGGTGCAACCGGGAGTGCCCGCCTTGGGATAAAAGTAAAGCACCGTCCAACCCTTGCCGGCCCGCGAGGCCAGACTGACCTCCTTACCATCCTGGTTTTTCAGCTGGAAGCCGGGTGCTTTCTGACCGACCGCGAGGGGCTCCGCCCATGCACCTGTCGTGAATAGACTGCCAGCATATAGCAGGACAGCGATCGATTTAAGCCAGTGATCTCGTCTCATTGCTTGACCTCAATGGGTATTGTGGAGTTTGAAGATGCCGTGTTATGGCCCTTGACTGCGTGGTCGGTTTGTCATCATCGCCGATTTCGGCAATGGCGTCCTGCGTGAGCAAGCCTG
>JBIIEQ010000080.1:0-12853 GCA_044237765.1 Methylococcaceae bacterium
ATCGGGTTGATCAGCTTGACGGTGACCTTGACGTTGTCTCCCGGCATGACCATTTCGACACCTTCGGGCAGATCAACCGATCCGGTGACGTCCGTGGTGCGGAAGTAGAACTGCGGGCGGTAGCCGTTGAAGAAGGGTGTGTGACGCCCACCTTCGTCCTTGGATAGGACGTAGATTTCAGCTTCAAAGTGAGTGTGCGGGGTAATGGAGCCCGGGGCAGCCAATACCTGACCACGCTCGACGTCTTCACGCTTGGTGCCACGCAGGAGGACGCCGACGTTGTCACCGGCCTCACCCTGGTCGAGCAGCTTGCGGAACATTTCGACGCCGGTGCAGGTGGTTTTGACAGTGTCTTTGATACCGACAATTTCCACTTCTTCGCCGACTTTGACGCGTCCACGCTCGATACGGCCGGTGACGACGGTACCGCGACCGGAGATAGAGAAGACGTCTTCGATGGGCATGAGGAAGGGCTTTTCGATGTCACGCTCCGGTTCCGGAATGTAACTGTCGAGAGCGTCTACCAGCTTGATGATGGAGGGGACGCCGATGTCACTCTGGTCCCCTTCAAGTGCCTTGAGGGCGGATCCCTGGACGATGGGGGTGTCGTCGCCGGGGAAGTCGTATTTGGAGAGCAGCTCACGCACTTCCATTTCGACGAGCTCGATCAGTTCGGCATCATCGACCATGTCGGCCTTGTTGAGGTAGACGACAATATAAGGTACGCCGACCTGACGGGCGAGCAGGATATGTTCGCGGGTCTGCGGCATAGGGCCGTCAGCAGCGGAACAGACCAGGATGGCGCCATCCATCTGAGCGGCGCCGGTGATCATGTTCTTGACGTAGTCGGCATGGCCCGGACAGTCGACGTGGGCGTAGTGCCGCGTGGGGGATTCGTATTCGACGTGGGCGGTGGCGATGGTGATACCGCGCGCCCGCTCTTCAGGGGCGGCGTCGATCTGGTCATAGGCCTTGAAGGAACCACCAAACCGCTCTGCACCGACCTTGGTCAAGGCCGCCGTCAGGGTCGTCTTGCCATGATCGACGTGACCAATGGTGCCGACGTTTACGTGCGGCTTATTACGCGTAAATTTTTCTTTTGACACGACCCAAATACCCCTTAACTAGATGATGCAAACATTGGAGCCCATAACCGGACTTGAACCGGTGACCTCTTCCTTACCAAGGAAGTGCTCTACCGACTGAGCTATATGGGCAGAAACAATTTGGAGCGGGTAGCGGGAATCGAACCCGCGCCATCAGCTTGGAAGGCTGAGGTTCTACCATTGAACTACACCCGCCTACTCGCAACTTTTTACCCAAATGGTGGAGGGGGAAGGATTCGAACCTTCGAAGGCTGAGCCGTCAGATTTACAGTCTGATCCCTTTGACCGCTCGGGAACCCCTCCAATCGGGTTAGCAGGCGATTATCTTGAAAACCTTTGCGTGCGTCAACCCTTTTTTACATTCGCCGACTCACTCGTGGATCCTGCCGAATTCAGGCGATTCATTACAGACGCCGCCCCTCCTCGCAGAATAGCGACCACTTCACCCAACGCCCGACTCATGGCCTCGCCAATGCTATCGGACTCAGCACGCGAAGGCGCGCTCAGGACAAAATTACTGACCTGAGATCGGTCGCCCGGGTGGCCAATCCCCAGCCGCAGCCGGAGGAAATCCGGACTTCTAACATGAGAAATGATGTCCTTGAGACCGTTGTGTCCACCGTGACCTCCGCCAAATTTGAGCCGAACCGCACCCGGCGACAGATCCAGCTCATCATGCACCACGAGAATCTCTCCCGGCGCCACCTTGTAGTAGCCAGCCACCGCCGCCACCGACCGCCCACTACGATTCATATAAGTCGACGGCTTGAGCAGATATAACGGCTGGCCGCCCACATCCGTCCGACCAAAGATTCCAAGAAACCGCGATTCAGGCCTGAGCGCAACTCCCAGCTGACGCGACAACTCATCCAAAAACCAAAACCCGGCATTGTGCCGGGTTTTTTCATACTGAGCCGTTGGGTTGCCCAGGCCGACAATCAGTTTGACACCGTCAGCCAAGACAACCCTCCACTCCAAATAAACCGGGCTCAGCCCTCATCGGCGGCCGAATCACTCGCAACGCGGCCCGCCTGAATTGCCGCCACGACTTGATCATGCTCAGGCCCATGAAGCAATTCGACAATTTCGACACCCGGCGGAAGCTTTAGGTCGGACAAATGCACCGATTGCCCCACCTCCACCTTGGCCATATCGACCTCGATGAATTCCGGCAGACGCGCCGGCAAACATACCACTTCAACGTCAACCAGATTATGGGTGATAACACCACCCTTCTTGGCACCCGCCGAAGTTTCCTGATTCAGGAAATGAATCGGCACATGAACCTTGACCTTGTGCGACTCACTGACCCGCTGAAAATCCATATGCATGATGATCGGTCGGCTCGGATGCCGCTGAAGATCCTTCAGGATTGCGGTCTCTTCCTTACCATCAAAACGCAGGGTCAGGATGTGCGAATAGGTCGCGTCGTTTTCAAGCGCCTTCAATACCTTGTTGTGATCAAGCGTCAACCCAACAGGCTCCGCGTCCCCGCCGTAAAGTATGGCCGGCACCCGACCCACCTGACGCACGCGCCGAGAATGACCCCGCCCCAACTCTTTACGGGACTCCGCCTCAAATACAAAACTGCCTGCCATCTTTATCTCCAAATACTCTGAGCAGTTGATAAAACGTCGAATCAATCGACATACATTGAACTGACCGATTCGCCTACCGCAATGCGGCGAATGGTCTCAGCCAGCATCTCAGCCACGCTGAGCTGCCGAATTCTTTTGCATCGCTTGGCATCAGCATGCAACGGGATGGTATCGGTGACCACCAACTCATCCAGCACGGATGCCTCAAGATTTTCAATAGCTCGCCCCGACAGCACGGGATGGGTACAGTAAGCGACCACTCTGATGGCGCCATTGGCCTTTAATGCTTCGGCCGCCTTGCACAGGGTGCCCGCCGTATCAACCAGATCATCGACCATGATGCAGGTTCGCCCCGCCACATCACCAATGATGTTCATCACCTTGGCCTCATTGGCCTTGGGGCGGCGCTTGTCGATGATGGCCAGATCAGCCTCGTCCAGTCGTTTGGCAAGGGCGCGTGCTCGCACCACACCACCGACATCCGGCGATACCACCATCAAATTGCGGTATTGCTGACGCCAGACATCACCCAACAGAATGGGCGAAGCATAAACGTTATCGACCGGCACGTCGAAAAAACCCTGAATCTGATCGGCATGCAAATCCACCGTCAACACGCGATCGGCACCTGCCGCACAGATCATCTTAGCCGCCAGCTTGGCCGCGATAGGGACCCGCGCCGAACGAATCCGGCGATCCTGCCGAGAATATCCATAGTAGGGGATTACGGCCGTAATCACCGAGGCCGATGACCGACGAAAGGCGTCAATCATCACCAACAGCTCCATCAGATTTTCATTGACCGGCGAGCAGGTGGGCTGAACGAGGAACACCTCGCGCCCGCGAACATTCTCTTCAATCTCGAAAGAAATCTCGCCATCGGAGAAGCGCCCCAAGGTCGCCTGACCCAGACGCATGTTCAGCGCCCGAACGATGCCCCGGGCCAGCGGTACGTTGGCGTTCCCCGAAAACACCATGAATGGGGCGTCGGACATTCTCACTCAGCTCCAAACAGAGAAACAGCCGGAAGGTATATGGCTGGGGCGCCAGGATTCGAACCTGGGCATGGCGGGATCAAAACCCACTGCCTTACCGCTTGGCTACGCCCCAATAAAAAAGAAAATAAAAGCTAATCGCTCTTCAAGTCAAGGCACCCCGGAGAGGAGACTCATTCAAGCCACGAGCAGCAAACACGGTCCATTTTGGGCTCAGGGCTTCCACCGCCTGGCGGGCGGCCTCTTCCGTCCCGAACTCCGCAAATACACAAGCACCGGTCCCCGTCAGTCGCCCCGGAGAATATTGCGAAATATCCGCAATGGCCTCGGCCACTTCAGGGTATAAACCCACCACCACAGGCAGGCAGTGGTTGTCCTGATGCCCGTGCAAAAAGTTGCGTATTGTGATGGGCGGGTTATTCCTTGTCAAATCAGGATGCCTGAAGACATCGGCCGTCGCCACATGACACCGGGGCGCAATCACCACATACCAGGGCTCGGACAGATCCAGGGGCGTCAGCAGCTCCCCCACCCCCTCGGCCCAGGCCGCATACCCATCGATAAACACCGGCACATCCGCACCCAGCCGCAAACCCAGTCCCTTGAGCTCATCCAGCGACATGCCCGCACGCCACAGGCGGTTGAGTCCCAGCAAGGTGGTTGCCGCATCCGAACTCCCGCCGCCGAGACCGCCCCCCATTGGCAAATTTTTCTCAACCTCGATAACAGCACCTTGACTGATACCGGCGGCGGCCTTCAGCGCCATCGCGGCACGCACCGTCAGATCTGACCCCTCTGGCACCCCCGGCAGTGGCGACTTCAAGCGAACCTGACCGTCCGCAGCGGGGCGGAGAGTAATCCAGTCACACCGATCGATGAACTGAAACACCGTCTGCAGGAGGTGGTACCCATCCTCTCGACGGCCTACGACGCGCAACATCAAATTCAGCTTTGCCGGAGCCGGCAAACGTAACACCTCTGATTCAGCCATTTCTTAACCCTTGATATCCCAGGAGTCTGCGAGGATTTTCAGCTTTACGCCGACGCCCTGAACACGCAGCTTTTGCGGCAACGTCCAGCCGGCCACCGTGGTTAGCTTGTCCGGCGCAATTTCCCAACCGGCCTGCTGAAATCCTCCCGCGGACAGTGGCAACGATTTTTTTCCTGGATCCGACACGCCCAGCATCCAATACCGGAGACTCGTCAGGGGAATTGCAAACCCGAGTCGCTGCCGCAGCATCGCATCGGGGTCGCGCGACAAGGAAGTAACCCCATTACCTTCATTCAGGTAAATTAGATCCTTCTGAACAATGATGGATACCAAACCCTGACTCAGCGGACCGGAGATGCGCAGGCGATCCTGCTCCGGAGCATGCTCCCAGTAGAGATTGGCATGCCAGGCTCCCTCGGCCGACTGCACGCCGATGCGCCCATCCATCGACCATAACTGGATGCTGGCCGGCGTTTTGGATGAAATGCCTGATGGCGGGGTCTTTTGTACCGACCCACAAGCCGCCAGAAACAGAAGCGGCAAAAAACACAAAATCCGCATCATTTGCCGGTCCTACCGAATCCCTCCGGGTATTTCTCCCGCACACCCTTCATATCTTCCTGATCGGGATTCTTCTTTTGACCCTCAGCCCAAACCCTTCTGGCTTCGGCCTTCTGGCCAGTCTCCCAGAGCACCTCCCCCAGATGCGCGGCAATTTCGGGGTCGGCAAACAACTTGTAAGCCTTGCGCAGATACACCAGCGCCTGGTCACGCTGTCCCTTGCGGTACAGAACCCAGCCGTAGCTGTCCAGGATTGCCGGATCTCCCAGACGTTTCTCCATGGCCTGCTTGATATAGCCTTCCGCTTCATCCAGCCGGTCCAGACGATGCTCGGCCAGCGAGAACCCGAGCGCATTCAACGCGGCGGGGTCATCCGGCTTCTTGCTGAGCACCGCCCTCAAATCGGCCTCCATGACATCCAGATGACCCAACTGCTCGGCCATGAGCGCCCGAGAATAGAGCAGATCGGTCTGCCTCGGCTCATCCTTCAACGCCTCGTCCAGCACCCCGTAGGCGGTCGCCACATCCTTGCTTTTTACCAACATTTCCGCCTCGATCAGGTAGAGACGAACCTTTTCGTTGGGGTAAGCCTTGCGCGACTTGGCCAGCCGATCGCGCGCCTCGTCATACCGCCCCAGACCAATCAGCGCTGAAATCCCGTTGAATCGCGCATCAAACTCCAAAGGCCCGGGCCCCACGCGATCAAACTGCCTGAGCGCATTTTCGGTCTTGCCGAGGCGCGCATCGATCAAACCAATTGAAAAGTCAGACTGTGCCTGCCATCGCGGATCACCGGTCAACAACTGAAACTCCGCCCGGGCCCGCTCGTACTCACCCATCTCCAGCCACACGGATGCCAGCGTGAACCGCGCGTCATGGTTTCCCCCATCCTTTTCGAGGATGCGCTTCAGCTCGCGCTCGGCCGACTTGTATTCCCCCGCCTTGGCCAGAAATTGCGCATAGAGCAATCCCACCCGCGCATTGCCCGGATCACTTTTCAAAGCCTTCTCGAGGGCCACGCGCGCGGCCTTGGTGTCGCCCGACTGCATCAACAGCTGAGCCTGCAACATCTGGGCGCGCCCCCACTTCGGGCGCAAGGAAATAGCCTTCTCAACCTCCACCCGGGCCGTCATCAGGGCTTCCTTGTTGCTGGCCAGCAAGGCATAGGCGAAATGTAACTCGGGCACCCTCGGGTGGCTCTCGGCAAGCTGCTGCATGATCGCTAAAGACTGCTCCTTGGGCATCTCGGCATCCAGCCACTTCACCAACTCGATCAGCGTATTCTCGAGTTCCGGATCCTTCAGGGCGATCAGCTTGCCCAACTCGTCCGACGCCTTGTCCATATGACCCGCCTTGATCTCCAGCACCGCCGTTAAGCGATGCGCAGCCAGGCTTTTGGAATCAAGCCCCGACCAAAGCGATGCGGCTTCGAGCGCCTTATCGGTATCCTTGACGTAGAGCGCAATTTGCGTGGCACGTTCGGCCACCCTGACATCCGGCACTAGGCGCATCAGCTTGAGGTAATGATCAAGGGCAACATCAAACTGCCCGCGCTGGCCAGCAATCTCACCAACCAACATCAGATAGATGGGTGCGGCGACGCCCTCCGGCGGCTCCGGAGCGGCCAATGGCACCCCCCAGCCGGACACATCACCCGCATCGGAAACCGCTGAACCGACACCAGCACAGCCCGTCGCCCACAACACGCCCGCCATCATCCACCAGAGCAAACTTTTTCCCACGCTCGGCATTGCCTCTTTAGTAGTAACCCATGAACAATGGCCTAACCCATCTTGAAGCGGATCACGCCCACCCGACAGGAAGACCGCAAGATGCCGAAAAAAATCACCCCGATTCGGGGCCGACCCAAAAAATCAGGACCGAAGCAGCGCTGAAAAACAAGACAACCCACGACTCCCGATTGGCCCAAACAGCGCTTTGTCCTTAGAATTATATGCTCAAAGCACTGGACCTTGAGCCTCATGGCCATCATTACGCTCGGATTAAATCACAACACAGCACCGATTTCGGTCCGGGAGCGGCTCGCCTTTCCCACCGAGTACGTGATCCAGGCCTTGCGCAACCTCAGCCAACTGCCTTGCGTCGAGGAAGCTGCCATTCTCTCCACCTGCAACCGCACCGAGTTTTACTGCGGTTTCAATGGGCCGAACCGCGATCCACTGGTTGACTGGATCGCTGAACAGCAACAACTCACGCGGGAAGAATTTCAGTCTTACCTCTACACCCATACCGACTCATCCACCATCCGCCACATGTTCCGAGTGGCCTCCGGGCTGGATTCGATGGTCCTCGGAGAACCGCAGATTCTCGGTCAGATGAAGACCGCCTACCAGGCGGCGAGCGAGGCCGGCACCTTGGGGAAAACGCTCAGCAAGCTGTTTCAGCACACCTTTACCGCCGCGAAAAAAGTCCGCACTGATACCGCCATAGGCAGCAGCCCGGTGTCCGTGGCCTTCGCCGCCGTCCGGCTGGCGCAACGCATTTTCGAGGACCTCAGCCAGCAAACCGCCATTCTCATCGGTGCCGGCGAAACCATCGAACTCACGGCCCGTCATCTGGCCGAAAACCGCATTGGTGAACTGATCATCGCCAATCGCACCTATGACCGTGCCCACGCCCTCGCGCAGCAGTTCAACGGTTTCGCCATCTCCCTGTCCGAGCTACCCATGCATCTGGCCCGGGCCGACATTGTCGTCTCATCGACCGCCAGCCAACTACCCATTCTCGGCAAGGGCCGCGTGGAAAGCGCCATCAAGGCCCGCAAGCACAAGCCCATGTTCATGGTTGACCTGGCGGTGCCGCGCGATATCGAACCGGAAGTCGAGCAACTGCGTGACGTGTACCTCTATACGGTCGATGATCTCCGCAACACGGTCGAGGAAAACCTCCGCTCGCGACAGGAAGCCGCCAAACAAGCCGAGGAAATCATCGACATCGAAGTGGCTCACTTTCTCAACTGGCTGAAAGCCCAGGGCGCCACCAGCACCATTCGCGACTTCCGCACTCAAGCCGAAAGGATACGCGACGAAGCACTAGAAAAGGCACGACAGACCCTTAAATCCGGCAAATCCGCCGAGGAAGCGCTCGAGTTACTGGCCCATCTCCTGACCAACAAACTGACCCATACCCCGAGCACCCAGCTCAAACAGGCGGGCATTTACGAACGCCACGACCTTATCGCCGCCGCTCGCGAACTCTTCAAACTTAAGGACAGCCCCGATCCGTGAAAGCCTCCATTCGCCAGAAACTGGACCATCTCTCGCAGCGCTTCGATGAAATTACGGCTCTTCTCGCCGAACCGGACACTCAGAATGACCAGGACCGTTTTCGCGCACTAAGTCGGGAATACGCCCAACTTAACCCCATCGTGACGACTTACCGGGGATATCTAGAAACATTGGAAGCCGCCGCCTTTGCTGAAAGTCTGGCCACCGATCCGGACGGCGATGTGCGCGCCATGGCCAAGGATGAACTGGCTGATGCCGAGGCAAAACAGGCAAAACTCGAGGAAGAGATGCAAATCCTGCTACTGCCTCGAGACCCCAACGACGAGCGCAACATCTTCCTGGAAGTACGTGCCGGCACCGGCGGGGCCGAAGCCGGCCTATTTGCCGGCGACCTTTACCGAATGTACGTCCGTTACGCAGAACAAAAAGGCTGGAAAACCGAGGTCATGAGCGAAAGCGAGGGCGATCTCGGCGGCTACAAGGAAATCATCGTCCGCATCAGCGGCCAGGATGTCTACTCGCAACTCAAGTTCGAAGCCGGCACGCATCGCGTCCAGCGCGTCCCGGAAACCGAGGCCCAGGGCCGCATCCACACATCCGCCTGTACCGTCGCCGTCCTGCCGGAAGTGGATGAAGTCGAGTTCGACATCAACCCCGCCGACCTCCGTATCGACACCTACCGCGCCTCGGGCGCCGGCGGTCAGCACGTCAACAAGACCGAATCCGCCATTCGCATCACCCATATTCCGACCGGCGTCGTCGTCGAATGCCAAGACGAACGCTCCCAGCACAAGAACCGCGCCCGCGCCATGTCGCTGCTGCAATCGCGCATCCTCTCGGCCGAGCAGGACAAGCAATCCGCCGAAATCGCCGCCTCGCGCAAGCTGCAGGTCGGCAGCGGCGACCGCTCCGAACGCATCCGCACCTACAATTTCCCCCAGGGCCGACTGACCGACCACCGCATCAACCTGACGCTGTACAAACTGGAAGGCATCATGGAGGGCGACCTCGACCCCGTCATCGAGCCGCTCATCAGCGAGCATCAGGCCGAGTTGCTGGCCCAACTCGCCGAGGAATAGCCGAAGTGGCCACGTCCAGCGCCGGGCCGGAGACACTCGCCGCCGCGCTGACTTACGGCAACCATCGATTGCGCGAGACCACGGATACCGCCGCGCTGGACGCCGAAGTACTCCTGATGCATGTGCTGGGCCGCGATCGAGCCCACCTACGGGCCTGGCCTGAAAAGCAGCTGACAGCAGCCCAGACTAGCGTCTATGCAGCCCTGATCGAACGCCGCCGGGAGGGTTGGCCCGTCGCCTACCTGACCGGCGAACGCGAATTCTGGTCGCGCCCTTTCCGGGTAGCGCCGGGCGTTCTCATTCCCCGCCCCGAAACCGAATTACTGATCGAACTCGCCCTCGCCGCGCTGCCTGCCGACCACCCCGCTGACATGCTCGATCTTGGTACCGGCAGCGGCATCATCGCCATCACCCTCGCCGTCGAGCGGCCCCGTTCGCGGGTTGTCGCCGTCGATGTCAGTCCAGAGGCGCTCGCCATCGCCCAAGAGAATGCCGAACGGCTGAGCGCCCGCAATCTCCGCCTGCTCCAGGGTGACTGGCTCACACCGCTGCCACCTTACGAACGCTACGACCTCATCGTCAGCAACCCGCCCTACATCGCCGAAAACGACCCACATCTCCGGCAAGGAGACCTGCGCCACGAACCCGATCTAGCACTGGCCTCCGGCGCGGATGGTTTGACGGCGCTGCGCCGGATCATCGCCGAAGCCAGGGACTTTCTGAAGCCAGGCGGCACCCTGCTGCTGGAACATGGTTACGATCAGGCGGACGCCATCGGCGCGCTACTATGCGGTTCCGGCTATGGCGCGATCACCCATTACCGCGACCTACAGGGACATCGACGCGCCACCATGGCAAGATACGGCCGCCCGAGTCACACAACCCCGATCACCGCCATGCCCGACACCCTGCAACTACCCCGCGCCCTGGTCAATCACCTTCTCCACATGGCCCAAATCGCGCCCGACGGCAGGATGGCCGGACTCATCGGCGCAACGGACGGCCAAGCTCGTTCATTTCATGCCACGAATGTGAACAACACCAATGGCTCGGCCCGCAAAGCGGCCATGAAGGCCCTGCAAGCCCAAGGGGAAACCCTGCTTGCCATCCTCAGCTCGCACCCCGACTCACCCGCCGAACCGTCCGACCAGGAAATCGCCGACCTTGAATTCCCCGACACCCCCCACTTCATCATCAGCCTCAACACCAAGGGCGTGCTGGAACTGCGCGGTTTTCAGCGCATCCGGCCATCAGGGTGGCAGGAAATTGAGCTGGTGCTGCTGGAGGATTAGCTAAAGCCCCCGCGCCCTGCACTCGCCTTCCCTAACATCGACACGCCAGAGGAGCGCGGCGCTGCCGGCGAACAGAATCAGCAGCGAAAGCAGCGACAAACGCGGTTCGCCAGTCATGCGGCTGACGGTGCCGACCAGCACCGGGCCGATGACTGCGGCGAACTTGCCGAGCAGGTTCATGAAGCCGAAGAATTCGCCGGATTTGTCGGGCGGAATGATCCGCGCAAACAGCGACCGACTCAGCGCCTGCACACCGCCCTGGACCAGTCCGACACCGCCGGCGATGCCATAGAACTCCCAAGGCTCGTGCATGGTGGCTGCCCAGACGACCAGGCCGCCGTAAACCATCAGGCCACTCAGAATCGCGAGGCGCGGGCCGAAGCGCTCGCCCAGACGGCCAAAGATCAGGGTCGCTGGGACGCCGACGGCCTGGGTAATGAGCAGCGCCAGCATCAGCCCGCTGGAATCGAAGCCGATGGCCATGCCGTAATCGACCGCCATCAGCACGATGGTGTCGACACCGTCGATGTACAGCCAGTAGGCGCCGAGGAAGAGCATGACCACCTTGAGCTGACGAACGTGGGCGAAGGTCGTCCGTAACTGGCGAAACCCGGAGGTCAGCGCGGCCCACCCCTTGGCCTTGCCGCCCTCGGGTTCGCGCACGATCAGCATCAGCGGCAACGTGAAGACCAGCCACCAGATTGCTACCAGCAGGAACGAAACCTTGACCGCGGCCGAACTGTCGGCAAGCCCGAACCACTCGGGGTGACTCACCATGAGCACATTGAAGGCAAACAGTGATCCGCCGCCCAGATAGCCGAGGCCGATGCCCATCGAGGAAACCCGCTCATAGCGGGCCGGCACGGTAACCGCCGGCAGCAGCGAATCGTAGAGCACCATGCCGGCCAGGAAGGCGACGTTGCCAAGCCCATATAGCCACAGCGCCGCCTGATGCCCGCCGGCCGGCACCCAGTACAGCCCGGCGGTCATGGCGATGCCGGTCAGCGCGCAGATCGCCAGCAGGGGCTTCTTCAGACTGCCCGCGTCGGAAATGGAACCCAGCAGCGGGCACAGCACCAAGGCCAGCAAGGCAGCCGAGGAGGTGGTGATACCCAGCCAGAAGGTGCTCTCGGTCGGCGGCAGGTTCTTTGCCCAATACTCCTTGAGAAACACCGGAAAGAAAGCGGCCATCACCGTGGTTGCAAAGGCCGAATTGGCGACATCGTAAAACGACCAGGCGAGTTCACCGCGCCTTTGCGAGGGGGTATCGGACATGACTTATCTCTTGGTTGGGGCCGTCGAAGGGGGTGGTTGGTCGGAGTTCAGTCGTCGTCTGGCTGCGAATCGGACACGCTGTCATTGGACGTGTCCTCGCGGTGAAACCGGTCATCCGTCACCTCAACCAGAAACCGCTGCCCCTTGTAACTCATCACCGATGCCTGCAGCCCATGCAAGGTGCCATTGGTGACCTCAATGCGTGAACTATCGGTCCAGACGATCTTGGTCACCTCATCGTCCTCGATGACCACCGGCAAGCGGTAAGTGCCATTCAATACCCCGCCGCCGGTATTGTAGAGCCCATAGGTCCCGTCAAGCGCCGTGACCCGGGCGGTATAGGTGCCGATATCGGCGGCCACGCTCTGCAACCCCATCATGAGAAAAGTGCCCAACCCCAAACTCAACCGACCGACCCACTGGTGTTTCATTTCCCTGCTCCCGTAAAAAACCACGAACGGCTTGCTTCAACCGCATTGCCCCATCAGTCCGCCCGATAAATCCAATCCCGACGCCGCAACCATTTTTCGATTTCCACGGCAATGAATACGATTGAGGAAAGCGCGAGACATAACAGCAGTTCATCAAGACTCAACGCCTCCGTCTTGAAGATCGGCTGCAGTACCGGCAAGTAGAGCACGGCCATCTGCAGCGCGAACGTGAGCATTGTCGCGCCCAGCAGCGGCAAATTGGAAAACGGCCCCTGCA
>JBIIEQ010000081.1:0-12795 GCA_044237765.1 Methylococcaceae bacterium
AGCTATCCCTGTTCGATACCGCCCACACCGAAGCGGGAGCTAAACGAGATAAGTTGTTGGCCATCATGGACGGCCTGAATCGCGACATGGGTCGGGAAACGGTCTGGACTGCTTCACAGGGATTGACTCGCAAGGAGAAAGAGGACTCATGGCGCATGAAGCGCGGGACACTGTCGCCGGCCTATACCACGCGATGGAAAGAGTTGCCTCAGGTGCTGGCTAATTGAGTAACGCTTGGTTGAGGCCGCATCAGCCTGTGGAGAGGGTTGTGCTGTTAGCGAAAAATCCACAGCCGGAAATACCCAATGGGTCGGGAAATTCCAGCCAACCCCTGCCAAGCTTGACTCACCAAATATCAGCCTTGCACTTCCGATTTTAATCCGCCATGCTTCTGAAGCAGGGCAATATCGCCATCATTACTGGGTCAAACAATCATGTTTGAGTCAGCTGACCACAGGAAATCTATGAACATAAAATTATTTTTACTGGCCCTCGGCGGGTTACTGAGCAGTGGATTCGCGCTTGCTGAGTCAGTCCATCTTCCTCAGGCGATTGAACACACCAAGGCGGCGATTGCGCATGGTGGAGCCAACAACCATAACGGCCTCGAACATGTGCCCCCGTTGGTGAGCAACATCAACACCGCACTCGAACACGCCAAGGCGTCGGAGAAAGCTGAACCCAACCCGCATACGGCAGAGGGCATCATTCATTTAGAAGCGGCCATCAGTTCAGCTAAAAATGATGACGCCCAGGGGGGTGTTCAGCATGCCAAAGAAGCACTGAAGCACCTTGAAATGGCTCAAGAACCCGCAAAAGCGAAATAACGGTAATAACCAAGTAGCCTTGGGACGTGAGGGTAGCCAAGATTCCTCAATCGTGGACCAAGAGACCCCGGCGATCAGGGCGTTGAATGCGAAAATCAGTACAGACGCCGTGTATCCTCCCTCCTATTCCCCGTGGCTAATGGCCTGAGCCCTGTCATCATGCGTCGAGAACACTAGTGGTCAGCTACGTCTTACTCATCGTGATCGGGGCATTAGGCATGTCTGTCCTCGATGGCGATCCGACAACCGTCTCCCTTGAGGAATGGGCCATTTATGCGGTCATGCTTTACTCCACATGGAAGCTGATCCAGCGAATGATCGATCTGATCCGTGAGAATGGAGAGGGCCTTTGAGCCACGGCAGAGTCCGCTTCACGGTTTTTGTTGCGGTCACCCAATGGAAATCGAGGAACTTCCCCGCTCCACCCTAATCCCAGAGGTGTATAAAAAAAAACCTCTCTCGAGAAAAGAAAACCCGGTACTAGCCGGGTTTTTTTGTGCTTCACCCCAATTTCGGGGGCGGGTGATGATGGGTTGCTTCATAGCCTTTCGGATCACTATGTCATGATCTTCAGCGAAGATTCCGTTCTGTCTTTGCGGTTTTTTTTGCTTTCTCTGGGTGGTGAGCCTCATCTCAGGCGTATTCCATCCTTCCAAATTTCAGGAACGCACTTATCCCGTATGTAGTTTCCAGCGAATTCATCCAGACGCGGCCAACAAACGGTCCTGGACGTGCAGGAATACCTCAGCGTGAGCGGCGACCCCTCGTCCAAAGTCCAGCACCAGTCGTCGAGCGTGCGTAATTAATTGGGCGGCTCGGTACATGATTACCTGCAGGACGGTACGAATGCGGCGGCGTTTGGCCGGATGTCGGATCGGCGCGATGTCGCCGGTTAGGCCAAGTTGTCCCACTAGGCGCAGGCAGTTGTAGGCAAAGGCGGCCAACTGCAGGATGGCATCATTGGTATCAAATTTCCCGGAAGGTAACCGCTCGAGGTCCAGATCAGTCTTGAATTTGGAGTGGTACTGCTCGTGCAGTCCGAGGTGTTGGTACAGTTCGATCACGGTGGTAGCCTCTTCGACCAAGCTGGTCCACCAGCCTTCCAGCTCAATTGCCGGCATCAACAGATATTGCCCCTGCTTGTCGATGGTACGTTCGGTCACCCGGACAATCAGGCGAAATGGGCGTTTTTGCTTACCCATGGCACGTTCGACCGTCAGTGACAGTAACGCCATGCGTTTACCAAGTCGAGGTTCGACAAAGGCCCCGACCGCTTCAGCTTGGGCTACCCAGGCGCCCTTGTCCTGCTTGCGGGGGTTCCATTTGCAGATGAAGTCGAAGGAGCGACCGAGCGCTTTAAATCGATCACGTTCTACCGCCTTGGCCCAAAGCAGTCGGGCGCTTTCGAAGCCGCCGTCCTCGCGGAGCAGGACTGGCTGGTCGGCTGTCACCAGACGTTCGATGCGGGGAATCACGCGTTCGTAAAAGCACTCTGTCTCACGAGGCGAGTGCTGAGCGACGGGGCGCAACGCCAGACCGATATTCCAGCCCTCGTTCCCCAGATAAGCGGCGATCGGTGTGTGCCCGTCAAACCCCCGGTAGGTCCGACTGACGTCCTCCTTGCGCCTCCCACTATTGTCCATGGCAAACGTATCGATGTCGCAACAGACATAACCCCTATAGGGCGTGATCGGTGCCTGAGTCCGCTCCAGCAAGCGCACCCCCAGTTCGCTCGACATGTCCCGTATCAAGCCGGCCTTGTTGTCCAGTCGCTGACGCATCCACACACTGCCGGGGATCTTCGACAGCCCCAGTGCTTGCTTGAAGAAACGGTCCTGCCGGAACGGCTCGATCGCCTCGTAATCGCTTTTGCCCAGACTCAGCAAACCGACCAAACTCTTGACCAGATCCGAGGTTCGCATGCCCTGTGAGACGGGGATCCTCGGGTCAATCACGGTATCAACCTGAGCAATCTGACAGCACTGCCCCACCAGCGCCAGCCCCGAATACGAGGTCAATTGCAGTTTGCCGGATTGCTTGATTTCGAAACGGGCCATAGTGGGATAGGTGAAGACGTTTAGGTAGACATTATCTCATTGAATCAGTGCTTTATGGTGAACATAAGGGGTCGGGAACACGGATTCAGGTATAACTATTGCCGCAAACATTGCCGATGCGGCAATTCTTGGTTTCGACGCGTGTTTTCCAGATAGCGTGGTCGGATTTATACCTGCGTCCGAGATACGTGATGAGGTTGAATATTTCTTGTTGTTCATGAAGACTGCAAGAGAGCGTCTGCTCGCATTTGCGAATTCAACAGCTCAGAAAAATATCAACCTCGAAATTCTTCAGTCGACACTGATCCCGATGCCACCAAAAGGCGAAATCAAACGCATCCTTTCCAGAATTAGAGAGATCAACACACTTTGTGATCAGCTAGTGGATACACGCAAAAAGACGCAGGAGATCGCTGAACTGCTGGCTGGAGCCTCGACTTCGAGCATCACTGGCATCGCCATCGAGAAAGAAGAAGAGGAAATCATGGAGGCCCCTCAAATCGAAGATGAGGCTATCGCATGAAACTACGCCGCCTGCGCATTCACAATTTCCGCTCGATCATTGATGCCGACATCGAGGTGCATGACTACACCATGATTGTCGGTGCCAACAACGCGGGCAAAAGCAATGTGCTGGCGGCGCTGCGGGCGTTTTACGAGGACGTGAAATGGTCCGCCGAGGACGTGCCTAAAGTGGGCAAGAGTTCCGACGAGACATGGGTCGAGACGGCATTTGCGCTGACCGATGCGGAATGGAGCAGCCTGGCGGACAAGTACAAAGAGGGCGTGGCCGATCAGACCCTGAAGGTACGCCGCTACTTTGTCTCGAAGGATCGCGTCAAAACCAATCAGAGCAACATCTACGGTTTGGTCAAAGGTGAGCCAGAGGACGCCCTTTTTTACGGTGCCAAGAACATCGGCACCGCCAAGGTGGGGCGCGTCATCTACATCCCCGCGCAGACGACGGCCGCCGACCAGATGAAAACCTCCGGCCCGTCACCACTGCGCGACATGCTCAATTTCATGCTCAAGCGCGTGGTGTCGGAAAGCGCCGCCTATCAAGCCGTAGAGGAAGCATTTGGAAAACTCAATGTTGAAGCCCGTGGCGACGATGGCTTCCTCGCCAAGATCGCCAAGCCGATCAATGATGCTATCGCCCACTGGGGCGTGCGCTTTGATATGTCGGTCAATACGGTGTCGCCGGACGACATCACCAAAAACCTGGTCAAGCACGCGTTTGCCGATGCCATGTTGGGTGACGCAACGTTTGCACTGGACCGCTATGGGCACGGCTTCCAACGCTCATTTTTGTATGAGCTGATCAAACTCGCCCCCTCGTTTGCGGATACCAAAACGAGTGATAAGAAGGAGTTTGATCCAGATTTCACGCTGATTCTGTTTGAGGAGCCCGAGGCCTTTCTGCATCCGGCCCAACAGGAAAATCTGGCTTTTCACCTGCGCCGCCTGGGCGCGGGATCCGGGCAGCAGGTTGTCATCACCAGTCACTCGCCCATTTTTGTGGGCAAGGTGGCCGATGATCTTTGCCAGATCGTCCGGGCACGGCGCGAAGGTGGAATCACCGCCTTGGGGCAGATCGGTAGGGTGATCGCCAAGGAGGTCTTTGCAGAAGGGCTGGCGTTTCGGAAGTGCTTGGAAGGCTTTGTGAATGACACTGCAATTCATGACGATCAGAAGAAGGATGCCCGGGATCTCCTGAAAGCAGCGCAACCCGATGAGGAAATCGCCACACAGGAAGAACGCTTCCGGTATCAGTTGTGGCTGGATTCCGAACGCGCCTCGATGTTCTTTTCCGATCGCGTGCTGCTGGTCGAAGGGGCCACGGAAAAAGCGCTGTTCGGTTGGCTGCTGGCGCGGGACTGGCATGAACTGACCCGATACCGCATCGCCGTGGTCGATGTGATGGGCAAGTTCAACTTCCACCGCTACACGGCGCTGCTGGAGCAGTTCGGCATTCCCTACGGTCTGATGCTTGACGACGATCAGGACAAGCAGCACCACAAGGCGGTCAACGAAATGCTGCGCAATCAGACTGGGCAGCATCGCCTTGCGCCAGCCGTGTTCATCCCGACGCATATGGAGTCCTTCCTTGGCAAGGCATTGCCCGGGCGCAATGACCAAAAGCCAGTGCAAGTCCTCCGTGAGCTTGAATCAGGTGGCCTGGCGGCTGACAAACTCACGGGGCTGAAGGCAAAGTTCTGTGAGGCGTTGGCGCTCGCCAGCAAGACTGGTGCTCCCGATGCGCCGCTCGACAGCCCACTTCCCGCTTTCCTGAATCCAGGGAGGGCAGTTTGATGGTCTTCAGCGCCACTTGGTTTCTTTTGGAGCAAGAGGGTCTACTGGCTCAGGCCTGCCTGTGCAATGGCCTGACTGCCCTGCGGCGCGCCAACTTGGGCGACAAGAAAGGGCTTTTCTATTCGGCTTTCTTCGAGCTGGCGATTGGTTTCGAGCGGACGCTGAAACTGGTCTTGATCCTCGACCACATGGCGCGAAACCAACTGACTCCACCTGACAGCAAGACCGTTGTGGATTACGGCCACAAGCTCCGCGCACTCTTCGATGGCGCCAAAGCCATTTGCGCCACGCGCAGCGTAAGCGCGCTCGATGTCTTTCAGCCAGACTCGTTGCCAATCGCCATTCTGGGATTTCTGGATGATTTTGCACACCCGGGCGGGCGCTATTCCAACATCAACAAACTGACCGGCCACGAGCATCAGGCGAGGACTGACCCCATCGTGCAGTGGGGCGAAATTGCCAATCGGATCATGCGGGAGCACGCTACACCCCGTGAGCGCGAACGTGCTGAATTGAATGGGCAGATGGCGGATGTTGCATTCGGTAATGCGGCGGCCAGCCTGGTCAGTGACCTCAACCAGCAGTTGATGGGGGTGGCATCGTTACACGTTCGCGCCTCCGAACTCGATACGGCCGCCAAGCATGCCGTCTACGAACTGGTGACATTGATCGCCGCACTGCGCGAAGTGATCGACTCGCTTTGTGACGGTGCTTGGAAAGCCGGCCCTGCTGGCCGGTCGGGTATGCCTGACGTACCCGATATGAAGGAGTTCTTCCAATTTGCCCGGGCGGACAGGCAGTCCGTGATGCGAAAGGGGATGTGGCCCTGATATGAGCAAACCCCCCATCAACCTCAATGATCTGCTGCGGCAGCGCACCGTTGAGGGCGAGCGCATCGAGTACAAGGCCGGATGGAATCCCGCACCGATCATTCGTACCGTGTGCGCCTTTGCCAATGACTTCGAAAACCTTGGTGGCGGTTTTGTGGTGATCGGGCAGGACTGTGACGCCAATGGCCAGCCGGTGTTTCCGCCGGTGGGTTTGGCCGATAACCAGCTCGACAAAATCCAGCGGGAACTGCTGGCCGCCTGCCAGTTGATCCAGCCGCTCTACTTCCCGGTGTTGAGCATCGAGGAAGTCGAAGGGCGCAAGCTGATCGTGCTCTGGGCGCCCGGTGGTCAGAACCGGCCCTACAAGGCACCGGAAGCCGTCACCGTCAATAAGAAGACGTGGCGCAATCACATCCGGCGCTACAGCAGCACGGTCGAGGCCAAGGGCGAGACCGAGCAAGAGTTACTGAGCCTGGCGGCCAAGGTGCCCTTTGACGACCGCTACAACCAGTCGGCACGGATCGATGATCTGTCCAAGCCGTTGATGCAGGCCTTTTTGCAGGAGGTGGGCAGCACGCTGGCAGAAGATGCGCCCGGGTTGTCAGTCGAGGCTTTGGCGCGGCAAATGAATGTGGCAGGCGGACCCACCGAATCACCGTGGGCCAAGAACGTGGGCTTGCTGTTTTTCAATGAAACACCGGAGCGGTTCTTTCCGGGCGTGCAGATTGATGTGGTCTGGTTCCCCGAAGGCGCGGGTGGGGATCGCTTTGAGGAAAAGATTTTCAAAGGCCCACTGGCGCGCATGACGCGCGAGGCCTTGAGCTACATCCAGCGCAACTTCTTGCGCGAGACGGTCATCAAGCATCCTGACCGCGCCGAGGCCACGCGGGTCTGGAACTTCCCCTACGCCGCCATCGAGGAGACCCTGGTCAACGCGGTGTATCACCGGTCTTACGAAGAGCGCGAGCCCATTGAGGTACGCATCAGCAACGACGAACTGGTCATTTTGAGTTTCCCCGGTCCTGATCGCTCGATCCGGCTGGAGGACTTTCCGGCGGGGCGTGCGGTAAGCCGGCGCTACCGCAACCGGCGTATCGGTGAATTTTTGAAGGAGCTTGACCTGACGGAGGGCCGCTCGACGGGTATACCGAAAATCCTCAAAGTGATGGCCGCTAATGGCTCGCCCGCGCCCCTGTTTGAATCAGATGAGGATCGACTCTCGTTTGTGATCCGGCTGCCCTGCCATCCGCTTGCTGCAGGCGAAAGCACACTCACCGCGCAAGTCACCGCGCAAGTCACCGCGCAAGTCACTAGGGAAGTCCAACGCTTACTGATTGCCCTGGTCGGGGAGATGTCACGCCAGCAGTTACTCGACGCGTTGGGGATGACGCACCGGGAGCATTTCCGCAGCGTCTACCTGAAGCCTTCATTGGACGCGGGTGTGGTGGAAATGACCCTCCCCAACAAGCCCAAAAGCAGCCATCAGCGGTATCGCCGGACTGCGCTTGGACTACGTTGGTTGGAGACCCACCCTGATAGCGGCTCGGAGTGAAATTGTCGGAGGCTACCTGCCAACCAAGGGAGAGCAGCGCGCCGAAAAACCTTTCCGTCGGCATCAGGCGTTGTCGCGCCGAGCTCTTAGTCGGGTAACGACGTCCCTGACCGGCTACATTTTCCCGGAGGCGATGTCCTGATTACCCAGCGCCAGAATCTTCAACAAGGCCAGCGTTTCCTGGGTCTCCTCAAACGAGGCCATATCCTGCAGTACCGCCTTGAGCTGGAACCCGAGAACTAAACAGTGCCATGAGGAGCAACCAATGAAGCCTATCTACCCCTCACAACGATGAACTGGCACCCCCCGACAGGCTGGAAAAACGATAGATGTATTTGCGGTTGGGACGCGGGTTGGTATGCGGACCGACCAGTACCCATATCTCGTCGCCCCGAATCTGCACGCCGTGCACCCGCTCCTGAGAAGGATGAAGGTTGGTGCAGGGTATGCGCCGGGTCATGTTTTCTCCGGGGTGAATGACTTCAAGGGCATTGGAGGATTCGTTATAAATCGCGTAACCATCGGTCATGGGTCTGTCTCCTGATGTTGGGGTGGTACATCCGGGGGGCGGAATAATTCCCCCCGGACAGGTTTTTGGGATCTCTTTCTGGAAAGGCGCTATTCGGTAGTGGTCTCAGCATCAGGGGCTTCGGCAGTGTCCGATTCCTCCACAGATTCCTCGGCGGCTTCCCGATCGAGCATGGCCTGCCACGCTTGCTGGGCGGTCTGCCGGCCATACATGATGGCCAGCATGCCAGGCGCGTAATGTTCGATGGCCGAATGCACATCGTGGCGCATGCGTCGGACCATGGCGACCGTGAGTGCACTGTCCTCAGGGGTGACGGTGCATACCGCTCGCCATTCGCCATCATTGAGGTCGAATTCGAACTTGGCCAGAAACAGCCGGTAGTTGGCCCGCGTCAGGTATTCCATGACGGCCATGCGCTGGTCTTCCGGAACGGTAAAAGGGACATAGGCGAAGATGCCCAATCGATTGCGGCTGACCCCAATATCAAATACGGTCCGACTGACCACCGGTTCGACATGGATACGGGTTGTCAGCAATACCCGCTCGCCCTCGTCCCGTTCGCTTTGTTCATAACTCCAACCCTTGTCATCGAGATAGGCCTTGACGCTGTCCACCAGGGTCGACTGTTGCGCCGGGGCTGGCGTTGGCTGCTGGCTGTCCTGCTTGCGGGTACTCATGCGCTGACCTCCTCGGAGGCAGCGGCTTCCTTCTCATCCCGTCCCTGATAGCTGTCAAACGCGGCCTGCGGAGTGAGTTCACCAAAGGCGATGGCCATCATCCAGGGATAGGCATCGTTGAGATTAAAGTGCGCGGCATTTTCGAGACTGTTGATCATGGCCTGACTCAGTTGGCTTCCTTCCACAGTGACTGTGGCCACCGAACGAATTTCACCGTCATCGAGATCCATCTCGATCTTGCCCAGATAGCGGGTGTAGTTGACCCGGGTCAGGTACTCCGCAACGGCCAACCGCTTGGCTTCAGGGATGAAGATGGCGGAATAGACATACACCCCGAAGCGCTCGCGCCCATCGTCAGCATCAAAGCTGCTGCGAAACTCGCCATTAGGCAAGGTGACACCGGAACCAAACATCACTAAGCCTTCGCGCTCATTGGTTTCATAGTTCCAGCCTTCATGGTCCAGATACTGCTTGACGGCCTCGGCAATGGGCCGGCTGGTTTCCTTCAGATCGGTCATCGTGTCTCCTCCCGGTGGGGACTGCGCGGCATTCGGACTATCCGGATGCCATGGGCAACACGATAAGTCAGGGAAGTGACAGATTGAGTCGCTGGCGCGATGAGTGGCTAGCGACCTATTTTTTGACCTACGACCTACTTTGTCACGCCGGGGGCTTAGGCTTTGCCCCGTGGCTGCGGTGTCCTGCATCAGGACCGGCATGTAATGCCCTGTGAATGGCTTCACCGGGACACGCGCGGCCCGGTTTCAACCTTCTATGGAGATCACAGCATGTCCGCCATGACCGATTCCCGCCGCTATTTCTCGAAGTTCTATCGTGGCTTTACTGTCCAGCAAGTCGACAATGGCTGGATCATTCTCAACTTTCCCAACTGGGCCTCCTATGGGCCCGTCAATCAGGGCCCTTTCGGGACTTTCCAACTGGCCTGCTACCAAATTGATCGTCTGCTGAAGGCGCAGGGGTAACCATCATGAAGACTCTTTTTGCCGTTGCCTTGTTCTTCAGTACTCCCCTCTTGGCCTGGGGCCCAGGCTGGGGTCCTGGTTGGGGTCCCGGTGGCTACCCGGGCTGGGGGCCTGGTTTTTATGGCGGCATGGGCTATGGCGGCGGCTATGGAATGTATGGTCTATCGATGATTCAGACGCCGTCTTTCAACTATACGACCACCATCGTGCAATCCCCGCCGATTATCATCAATCAGAATGGCGAAAGCCTGCCTCGGTATCCGGGTCGCGGAGACCGTCCCTATGCGCCCTCCTCTGGTAGTCAGGGCTACGGACGCTGAATCAACGATTTCTTTTACCTATGAGGAGAATTGTCATGAAAACTCTTTCGACAACTGTTTTTCTGATCGCTTCCTTTTCGGCCTGGGGCATTGATCAGCCATATAGTCCGTATAACCAGCAGTACACTTTCAACCAGAATCAGCAGTATGGCTCGACCAACTGGTATAGCTCGGCGCTGGGTATGGGGGTCGCTCAGGCGGGGGTCACGTTGATCGGGGGACTGGTCAATGCAATGTCCCGGCCGGATCCGGTGGTCTACATGCAGCCCCAGCAAGCGCCCGTGGTGATCCAGACCCCAGATGCCTCGCGGGAGGCCAATATGGCTCCGGGGGCTAATCCGGGCAGCTGTAGTATGCAAACCCTTTATGACCAGCAGGGAAACCCTCGATACGTCAAGGTCTGCGACTAACGGAATGAGTCCAGAGGCCCAACCCTGATGGGCGGTTAGATGGGTGCCGAATTTATGCTTGATCGCTGTTGAGCCCTCGGCGTATGTTAGCCTCTCCCGCCCTGTTTGTTGATGCTCGTTTCCACCCCCTGACCGCGGAGGCATGCCAGCCCATGGGCACTGAAAGGAAATCAAATCGGAATGAGCCGAAGGACGCCATCCTGCGCCAATGGGTGATGCTGCAATTGATTCCGAGAGAGCCCGGAGGCATCACCACGCAGCAACTCCGAAAGAAACTGGCCGAGGCCGATCCGCTCTACGATGTGCACAAGCGCACTATCGAGCGCAATCTGATGCAGATGATGAGCATCTTTCCGACGCTGGATTATCGGGAACAGATCGGGGGCAATCTCTGGTTCTGGGAGAAGGATACGGTCATCGACATTCCCAAACTGGACGCCAAGACCGCGTTGATGTTTCGTTTGGCCCAGGACTATCTGGCGCCGATGTTGCCCAAGGCCACCTTGGGCGAACTGATGCCACATTTCAAGCAAGCAGAAAAGACCCTCAAGGAACTGGCGGACCGGAGTTACACCTACTGGCCGGATAAAGTCCGCATCATCCAGAACTCCATCCAGCTCAAGCACCCAGAAATCGATCCGGACATCCTGAACATAGTCTATGAGGCGCTGTTCGCTGATTTGAAGCTGGACCTCAACTACCGCATTCGCAGTGGCGAAGTACGCGGTTACCGTGCCAATTTGTTGGGGTTGGTGTTCCGGGACGGGGTGGTTTATGCCGTCTGCACTCTGGATGGTAAGGACGCAGTACGCCAGTTGCCGCTGCATCGGATGCTTGCGGCTGAATTAACGGGTGAAACCAGTTCGCGCCCGCTAGGATTTGAACTCGATGACTACATCAAGACGTTCTTTGATTATCCGCTCCGGGAATTGCAGTCGAACGCCGAACACCGCGATGAGATTCCAGACCGCATCAGCGTTACGCTGGCGCTCAACCCGGTTTCCGCGGTGCATCTGAAGGAGTCACCAATGTCAGATGACCAAATTGTGGAAACCTTGCCCGATGGTCGTGAGGCGATTACAGCGACTGTCAGCAATACGGAAAGGCTAAGGTGGTGGATACTCAGTTATGGACCTTACATGGAGGTGCTGGCCCCCAAAGAGCTTAGGAAATATATCTGCGATAAAACTAAGGAATCTGTTAATTTATATAGGTAACAGCTATGACGTACTGGAAATTCTCACCAGGGCAAGGGGCTAGCGACTGGGAAAATCAAAAAAACGGGGGTTATATTGCCATAGGATGGAAAGGGCTTGGCAACATTATTGATTTATCTCCCTATGAATATGAAGCTCTGAATAGACAACGCGGAAAAGAAGAAGGCAGAGAAAGATATGACGGCAACAATCAGGTAAAACGTTTCATAGAAGATATTAGCATAGGTGATCTAGTCGCAATTAGCAGAGGCATAAATAAGGTTTTAGCGGTTGCTAAAGTAGTTGGCAATCCTTTCTACGATGACACAAACAACAATGACTATCCGACTCGGCGAGATGTTGAGTGGCTGTACACACATGATAATGATGATGGATTTGAGATCCCAGATGGACTTACTTTTTCAAACCAAAGGCGACCACCTACTTTGTTAAAAATAGAAGACGCTAAGCTTCAAAGAGAAATAGATAATATTATAGGCGCTAGCTATAATAGCAATGAAAACCAAGAAGCCATGGACGCAACCGTCCAAGTAAAAACCATAACAATAAGTAATAACACGGTTATCTTCGGTCCGCCTGGTACCGGTAAAACCCACGCCCTTACCGCATTGACTCTTTCAATACTTGACTCCCAACAAACTGGTTGCAGGTCATATGCTCACAGCATCATAAACGGTACAAGTTTGTCACCCAATGTGGTGGAATACGCGAATTGGCATACCGCGTTACAAAACCATCTTCACGAAGGCCGGGTGGAATTCACCACCTTCCACCAAAACTATGCCTATGAAGATTTCGTCGAAGGCCTCAAGGCCAAACTGGAGGGAACAACCGTCCATTACACGATTGAACCGGGCATTCTCAAGCGGATAGCTTACCGTGCCCTGTATGCCTGGCTGAAAGGTGTGGAATCTGGACCCGAACTTTCCGAAGACCAGTTGGCCACGGTTAAGGGGTGGCGGTTTCAAGGACCAAGTGCAACACGGGTTAATGAACTACGCTGTCTGACTTCTGAGCCATTTGAAGCATCTCGTTGTAGACCTGCAAAGGCGTCCGGAATCCATGAATCTTACGCGGTCG